>CBDVBZ010000054.1:0-22003 GCA_965372355.1 uncultured bacterium
CGAGACGACCAATGACGGTCGGATCGAGACGGCCGATCACATTAGGATCGAGACGGCCGATGACATTCGGGTCCTGACGACCCAGGACCGTCGGGTCCAGGCGACTCAGGACGTCGGGATCCTTGCGACCGAGGGTCTCCGGATCCATACGACCGAGTATATCTTCGCTCTCAGCCGGGGTCATGTAGTCGATGATGGCGACCTGGCCAATCGTCTGAACATTACCCTGGTCGATCTGGTCTGTTCGATGCCGCTCCGCGGCGCCTATCGTTCCTGTCACGTCTTCAGATTTCGGCGGTGGATAGAAATAAGAGAAGTACGCGATTGCGACGATGGCTACCACGGCGATGACGGTGAAAAGACCTTTGTACTTGTTACTCATGTCTTCGCCCCCCTTTGGGGTTGTGGGTTAGTGGGTTAGTGGTTTGTCGGTCAAAGCGCCAAGTTGTGTTGCTACAGAGTAAATACCGATCGACCACACAAGAAGTTGGTCACAATTTACCGTTTTCAGCGGAGACGGCCGGGTTGGACCTCCTTCTCCAAAAGAAGCTCGCCTCCAGAGACAATACGCACGCGGAGCGGCGCTGCCACCCCGTCTTCCCGATAGAAGGTTGCAACATACTCTGCCGCTCCCAAGTTCTTTATCATAATGGTGTTACCTGTCAGAGAGATGTCGTGAAGCGGACTATCAACGTCGCCTGTGGCGCGAAATTGTACCGATCGACCCTCGTACTCGAGGTACAATTCAACTTCACGCTGGGATACAATATCCACCTCCGAGATAGCCAGCGTGTTGTCCTGACGGAAACTGACGGCACCCCTTATACCCTCGAGATCGATCTCCAGACGGTTCTGGACAGGACCGATCGTACCCGTCAGCACGTTCTCCAGCGATCCCTTGGGACCGGGTTCCAGGGTGACCAGGTGATAGCCGACAACGCCAACTATCAGACCGGCAACCGCCGCTGCCGCCACTCGAAAGTCCATACGCACGGGAAACAACCGATGGAAAAAGCTCGGGGTGGCCGGTCTGCGAGCAGCATAGCGGTCAAAATCGATCGCGCCCTCGATTCGCTGCCGCAATGCGGTCGGCGGCTCAAGCTTCTCGACCCCCCCGAGAAGCTCCGTAAACTTCGTGAGCTCCTCATAGTGTTCGCGGGCCTCCGCATCTTTGCTGAGAACCGCTTCGAGTTGTGCCTCGTCCTCCGGACCGATCGTTCCGTCAATCTTCTCCCACATGAGGCTTTCGGTCTTTTCCTGAATCATCTTACGATCCCTTTTCTCAGAAGAATGTCCTTGAGCTGCCGCCTTGCGGAGAACAGCCGAGACTTGATCGTCTTTTCAGGGACACCGACCACCTCGCTCATTTCTCTGTATGACATCTCCTGATAGTGCTTCAGGACTATCACGATACGATGATCTGTCTTCAGGTCCATGAGTGCGGATTGAACGTGACGGCCGGTCTCCCGGTCGTCGTATCGTTCTTCGGGGTTCTTGGATTCGACCGTAATGGTGTCGTCCAACGTGTCAAAACGCCTTCGTGACTTGAGTATGTTAAGGGATTCGTTGAGGAGGATGCGGTAGACCCAGCTAAAAAACCGCCGGGACGGGTCGAATGAATGCAGGTTCTCGTAGGCCTTTACGAACGTTGACTGCGTTGCGTCCATCGCGTCTTCATAGTCACTCACTACTCGATATGCCGCGTTAAACAGCTTTTTCTCGTAGCGGTCCATCAACATTCTAAAAGCCTTCCTGTCCCCTGCTAAACAGGCCTCAACAATCCCGGCATCACGGTCATTTGACATAATTACAGGGAAACAGGAAAAAAGTTGATGGATTTCAGGCGGCGTTTGACCAGGGTGGATGGAAATGCCCACGGATGCGATGCAGCTAAATACCCTCGCCGCCTACTTTGAGCGATTAAGGCATTATAGACTAATCTCTTACGCTATTCAATCTCAAAAATGTGGTCGAATCCAGCGATGCGGAAGATTTCGCGGATGTGGTGGTTCAAGTGGGTGAGTTTCAAACGCTGGCCCGACACTGCCAAGCGCTTCTGAGCCCCGAGCAAAACTCCCAGGCCCGCGCTGGAGATGTAGTCAAGCTGCGAAAAGTCGACCACAGCGGAGTCCGATATCTGATTGAAGATCTCTCTTGCCTTCTCGGTCTGCGACGCATCGAAACGTCCGCGGAGTAGAACCGTGTCGCCGTTGTCTTTAATATCAAACATCCCTACTTATCCAGTTGTTTGACGAGTTCTACCGTCATCCGACGGTCCTTGCATTCGTAGCTGTAACTTATCCTGTCAACGACCGATCGAACCAGTCGAAGACCCAGTCCCCCGATCCGGCGATCCTCGACGGTTTCGGCGACACCCGCCAGGTCGGCATCATTGGGATCGAAGGGATCGACATCATCGTCGATCAACTCCACGACCAGAGCCCCGCTGCGACTGCCAATTCGGATCCTGATTTGGCTTGCCGAACCCGCGTTGTACTTCACCATATTGGTGAACAACTCTTCGGTGGCGAGCTTGAGCGCAAACACAACCGTCTCATTTGCGTTTTCGCTCTCCAGAGCCTCATTGATAAAGCCAAATATCTGATCCAGAGAACTGTAGTCTCTCCGAAACGCTTTCTCCATGGTCGTTCGCACCTGGGCGCGTTCGGAGTTACCGCAACAAGACCATCTTCCTGCTCGCGGCTTGTCCGCCCGCGCGGAGCTGACAAAAATAGACCCCGCTGGCAACACGTTCGCGTCTCGCGTTTCTTCCGTCCCAGGTCGCTTCGTGTGGTCCCTGTGGACGAATCCCGCTGACCAGCGTGGTCACAAGCCTACCCTTCACATCAAATATATTTAACGACACCTCTGACTGGATTGGAAGCGAAAAACTGATCACCGTCTCCGTTCCGTTCCGCCCGGGGTAGAATGGGTTCGGATCGCTCTGGGCCAGTGTGACGTAAGATGGTGCTTGACTTGTATTTGTGACGGAGATATGTCTCGGGCTGCCCACTTCATCCGACACCACGGTGATCGTACACGAGGCGTCGCCTTCCACAGGCGCCAGGCAGACGGTGAGTTGCGTCGAGTCCCCCGGAAGGATCGAGTGCGATGTCATGGATGTATCGATCGAGAATGGCGACGCGCTGCACCCGCTGATCGACTGGATATTGAGCGTCGACGCCCCCACGTTTACCAGAATTATCGCTTCACAATCGGCATGGAGAATGACTGGGTCGGGGCTCGCCAACAGAATCGGAGAGCCGGCCCCACCCTGGAGGATGGCCGTCATCTGAATGCCCGGGTTGCTGATGGATCTGACAACGACGTCCGTCGGGTTCAGATTGTGGCTTCGGCTATCAGGGTTTGTCGTGTTGTGGAACGTGCGGTTATTGCTCGTACCGGGAAAGGCATCACCCGCATCGCCGCGATTTACTCCGCGGAGAAGATGGCGTTGGCCGTCGGCCTCCATCAGCGTCACACCGGCGGGTTTCAAACCGGTTGTGCCGGATGTGCCTCCGGTGTTGCCGTTACCCGAGCGCGCGACGTTTTGTTCTACGTGCCAGATGTAAAGACCTTCCGAGTAAAGATGCTGGTCGAAGTTGGCCGCCTTGCTCCGGTTCTCCACGAGGAAGAACTCTTTGACGGGCGTCGTGCACATCCAGCCACCGGCATCCGTTTCGAAATCGCACGAGTAGTTCTCCCCGCCACCCGTCACCGTGATGTTGTCGAGCTTGAACGGGCCAAAAGCATTCGGGAGAAAATCGCCATCCTCCGTGGACACCGATCTGTCGGTGTCGAATTCCAGAATGACCCGGTAGCTCGTAACGCCGCTTCCCAAAAGGTACGGAGCCAGATTGATGGTTCGTCCTGCCCCAGAGCCAAAGTCCGTATAAGAGGCGAGGAGCGTCACGGTGCCGCCCACATCGATCTTGATGCGGCCATAATCGTAGTCCTTCTCCATGTGGTAGTAGACGTCATACTCGAACGTCACGGGACCTGTACCGTCGAAGACAAAATCCCTCTCCGCAGTCTCGAGCCAGCCGTTGCCGTACCCCGCTCCCGGCCAGTTGCGGTTACCGCCCTCCGTGGCATCGAGCCCGCAGACAAACCCCATTCCGCCACCCGCCGGGTTCAGCTGCTGCCGCCGCCACTTCTTCTCCGTGACGTTGAGTTGATACGCCGTTGGGTTCTGATTGACGTTGGCGATCGTGATCGTCTGGGGAGTCGATCCCACCTGGACCGGTGTCAACCAACCGAGTTCCGCCTTCGACCACGCGCAGAAGTGAGGCGGGTTGGACGGCTGGTTCCAGTTGCCGGAGCCCATCAGCCCGTGGACACCGACCCCCTGGCCACCTCCGTCTGTGTCGTAGAGGTCGGGGAGTCCCAACGCATGCCCGAACTCGTGACAATAAACACCGATTTCAGAAATCCCGTCGCCGCAGCCGTTGCCGGCGCCCTTGCCGGGCACCATCACATAATCCCAGATCTTTACGGTCCCGCCGCCCGCTGCCGGGTCGTTCGAAGCCCAGGGGTCACCCATCTCATCCAGTCGGCAGGCGGTGTAAACGGCGTTGAATGCCTTCCAACCACCAACAACCCATCTGTGCGCCCACATGTTGCTGTTCCCCCCACATTCACCGCCGATATCGGGGTGGGCAATCGTAAGAACGTCGACGAAACCATCGTCATCCCCCGAGTTGGGCACCCCATCCGGACCATCGTTGTCGTACAGGGCGAAGTTGACCGTGCCATCGACGGCGATCAGGGTTTCCTTGATGAACTCACCCGTCTTCGCGTCGCAACCCGTCCCGTTCTGCGTACCCAAGTAGTAACTCTTGTCCTGGGATACCTGAAGCCAGCCCGAGACGGGGTAGACCGTTCCCGTCATCGTGAGGTTCCCGTAGGACATCTCGCTGTAAAGATCAGTAACCGTCCCCGTCGGGTTGGGACCATCGAAGAGTTTCTTCTGGAGATCGGATGTTGGGAAGGGGTCGAGGGATGTGTTCGCGTACTTGGCTGCGATGACCGGGACCTCGATCCGGCCCGCCACCATGATTTCCTGTGCCGCGCTGAGGGGCAGGGATCGCAGATCAAATCCCTCGCCGCCCAGTCGAGCAAGCAGTCTTTGCCGAACCCCTCTGGCCCGCCTCGCCTTGCCGATCCAGGCCTTCTCCAGCTGGAACGCATCCGGATTCTCGGCGATTCGCTCGAGATAGCCCCGGGGCAGCTCGACGCCGGGCCTCGGAGGCGCGATTTGAGCATCGACGGCGGCGTGGGTCAGCCCGAGAGCCACTACAGCCACTACCAAGAGAGTAGCAGCGTGTTTCATCGGAGTTTCCTCCCCTGTATTGACGTCATGGTTGGGTTGACAACCCGATTCGGAGGGGCAGTTCATTCGACACGAGCCGTGTCAAGCACGGCTCATCTAATAAGATAGGTCGGAAAACCGCAACGCGCAACCCCAAAAGCGAGATGGCGCTGATCATAATTACCTGCCACTACGTACGTTAGCCATTAGTTCCCCGTTGTCGCGCCAAAAAGAGCAACCGTTGGGAGATAATCGTATCTTGTTCTTGATGAATGGTTTGTGGTGCCGACGGGACTAGGATTCCGTGTCCTGCTCCGGCTTCATGATGACACCCTGGTTCGAACGCCCATTCATTTGGACCCTGAGCGGCACGTCGAAATGCAGGTGCCTGGTGAATGTGCGCGCCGTGACCGGCTGCTGTGCACGCAACCAATCCCAATCGAGCAAACCGTCTTTCGCCACGGTGTCGACCGTGAAATAGCCGATGCGAAAAGAGATCAGGTTCTGAAAGAAGTGCGTGCCCTGCGAGGGCTCGACACGAAGGTCCTTGAAACTGGCCTCGACGAGAACGCGGGCACCGGAAATCTGATCCCACGTCACAGGGATTCCCAGCCATGGATCCGAGCTTCCCCAACGACCCACACCGACGAGTATGTACGGAACACCGTTTCCTCCGAGTTCGGCATTAAACCGACCGATTTCGGCCGCGACGTCCCGACTCGCCGAGCGCTCGTATTCCTCGATGTCCACGTAGACGACGTCCTGGATATCCGTAACCACGCCGTCGCCCAGGACCTGCGAGCTTCGACAGACCATTTTCGTTTCGTCGGTCTCACGGATACTGAGGTCTTCCCACTCGTGCGCGATGACCATCGGACGCATCTGCAGCAGACAGAATTCGTGGTTCTCGTCGGGTTTCGTGGCGAGATTGACGGCGAATTCGATCTCGACGGGAGCACTCATACCTCGCTCGGCAAACTTCAGAACGAGATTCAGGATGTCTGCGAGGGGAAACAGACCCTGTTTCAGAATCGGCGCCAGCGTGACAATCCGACTGCCCTCTCTGGAGACCCCGTCGTATATCGCATGGTTCTCCATGGAATACGTCGACGCGAGCGGTGAGAGTGTCCCGTCCTTCTCAGCCTGATCGAGTTCCAGCTCGACCTCCTGGTAGTGGGCCGTCTCGTCGGCGGGATCCGGCAACTCGACAGCGTAGAAACAGTTCTGTGTACTGGCAAGAGTCTCCTCTACCGATGCGAATTGTATAAGGTGCTTGGGATATCTCGGAGAGAACCGCACCGACCGGCCACCGTCCATAACCAGACCACCCAGACCGAGTGCGACCGCGACGATCCCGTCGGACGATTTGACCGGTTCCACGGGATAGTAGTTGTGCGAGCTGGCCGCACCGGCGAAGTGTGGATAGAATTTGTTGGCATGCCGAGCACCCACCAGTTTCTGGATTATGACCGCCATCTTTTCTTCTTCGAGACGGTAGGGTGTCGCCTTGATATACGCCTTGGCGCATCGACTGAATGTCGAGGCGTAAACTCGTTTCACAGCCGTCCGCAGTTGATAGAGCCTCACGTCGAGATCGCGGTTGTTGTTTGGCAACATATACGTCCGGTAGATTCCCGCGAACGGCTGATACTGAGAATCCTCCAATAGACTCGACGAGCGAACCGCCACTGGGTAATCCGCAAGCTCCAGATACGATCTCAAGGCGTCGACGACGTCGTCGGAGAGCTTTGCCGCGAGAAAAAGGCGCTCGATCTCATCGTCATCCGTCGATGTGAGCGCGGTATCCCAAAGGTTGTTGTCCACCATGAACTGGTCGAAAACATCCGATCCGATCACCACCGCGGCAGGCACGCGGACTTTTGTCCTGTCAAAACGATCCTCCAACAGATACGTGTAGATCATCGAGTTGACGAACGCCAGCCCCCTACCCTTGCCCCCGAGCGATCCACCGCCGATTCGGGCAAAGCTGCTCGCGGGATCGAATGTACGCCGGTCAAAATCCACGATGCTCCCGCGCTGCTGAGCAACCCTCAGCTCGTGGACCGATCGAATGAGATACTGCCGCACATCAGAGACCGAGGTGTAGTCAGAGACCTTGCGCGGTCTCAGCTTGTAGGCCAGAAGAAACTCGGTCCTCGCCTTGAGCCAGTTCGAGAAGTGGTTGCGTTCACCGTGATAAAGGATGCTGTCGTCGGGCACCGTGTGCAGCTTTTTTTCCAAATCGCGAAGGTCTTTGGCGCGGCCGACTTCCGTCCCGTCGGGCAGGCTGAACACAAAATCGCCAAAGCTGAACCTCTCCTTCATGAACTTGCGAAGATCTTTGAGAAGCGTCGGCGAGTTCTTGAGAAGAAAAGAAACGTTCAACTGGTCTGCCCAGACCTTGGTTTTTGGATCCCGTGACTGCAGAAGGATAGGAATGTCCGCATGAGACACTTGTATGCTTCTCGTGAGATCAACCCCCGCATGGGGGTCGAGTTCGCCCTTGCGAGGGAACTCCATATCAGAGATCACACCGAGAATGTACTCGTGGTACTTCTCGTAGTAATCCCACGCCTCCTCGTATGTTTCACAGTGTAGAATCTTGGGTCTGGCCCGCATGCGGAGGAGCTTGTGCGCGGTGTTGACACCCTCTGACAGCAGGCTCTGCGAGTGCCGCATGAGCTCCGTATAGATGATCGGCAGATACGCCGAGTAGAACCGCACGCTGTCTTCGATGAGAATGATGCTCTGGACCCCGACGAGATCCGTGTCCTCGGCAACGTTCATCGCATCCTCGATGCACTTGACTATGGCGAGAAAGATCCGAAAGTCTCCCTGCCAGACAAACACCTTGTCGAAGACGGAGACGTCTCGCTCCGCCATCAGATCGTTCAAAGCCCGGTTGTCGTATGTAAGCAGAACAATCGGAATATCGATTCCCGACTCTTTGACGATGTTGGCGAAGTCGAGCGCGTGCATGTCCTCGAGCCGCAGCGACGTAATGACAAGATTGTATCGTTTGTCTTCGAGCAGCTTGGCGACGGCCTCATGACCGCTCGACACGCGGCTGATACTGGGAGCATCGGTGAGGTTGAGCCCCATATACTCGTTGAGAAGCGATTCGTACAGCCTGCCATCCTCGGCAAGGATGAACGACTCATACATGCTCGACACGAGCAGTATGTCGGTGATCTTGTGCCGAAGCAGATCCTGGAACTGCTGGAAACGGTTCCCGTACCCGTGCTCGAAATCAGTCAGATCGTAGTCTCTCACCTTCTACCACTTTCTTCTCGGGGCGTCGGTCGCGGGTCCTGCCACTGAGCAACCGTGGCAATAACATAATAGAAAACGGAGTGGAAAGTATCCACTCCGTTTTCGCGTACTCCTTGGAGGGACGATCGTTACACGACGCCCTGGTCCATCATCGCATCGGCCACTTTGATAAAACCGGCGATGTTCGCGCCGTTGACGTAGTTTCCGGGCGTTCCGAAACGCTCGGAGGCATCGACGCACGACTGATGGATGGCCTTCATGATCTGCTGCAGCTTCCCATCCACTTCTTCCCGTGACCAGGAGAGCCGCATGCTGTTCTGGCTCATCTCCAGACCCGACACCGCCACACCACCAGCGTTGGCGGCCTTGCCCGGACCATAGAGGATCTTGGCATCGAGAAACGCATCCACGCCCTCGCGCGTCGTCGGCATGTTCGCGCCTTCCGACACCACCTTGACGCCGTTCTTCAGCAGGTTCCTGGCATCCCTGTCGTTGATCTCGTTCTGCGTCGCGGACGGAAAAGCGCAGTCCGCTTTGTGATCCCACAGCGGGTTGAAGTCCTGCGAGGGGTCGATCGGTGTGTACGTGGCGCTGCTGAACTTCTCCGCGTACTCCTTGATCCTGCTGCGGCGGACGTTCTTGAGATCCATGACGAACTCGAGCTTCTTCTCGTCGACGCCTTCGGGGTCGTAGATATAGCCCGACGAATCGGACAGCGTGACCGCCCGGGCACCCAGGTGAAGGAGCTTCTCAGTCGCGTACTGCGCCACGTTACCGGAGCCCGACACGAGACACGTCTTGCCCTTCAGCGAGTCACCCTTGGTCTCGAGCATCTCGGCGGCAAAATATACCGCGCCGTAGCCGGTCGCCTCCGGTCTGATCAGAGAGCCGCCCCAGTTCAGACCTTTACCGGTCAACACACCCGTGAACTCGTTGCGGACCTTCTTGTACTGGCCAAAAAGGAATCCAATCTCGCGGCCGCCCACACCGATGTCACCCGCAGGAACATCGTTGTTGGGACCGATATGACGGCAAAGCTCTGTCATAAAGGCCTGGCAGAACCGCATCACTTCGTTGTCGCTCTTGCCCTTCGGATCGAAATCCGAACCGCCCTTGCCCCCGCCCATCGGGAGCGTGGTCAGAGCGTTCTTGAAAACCTGCTCGAAGGCCAGAAACTTGAGGATGCCCAAATTCACCGACGGGTGAAACCGGAGACCACCCTTGTACGGACCAATCGCGCTGTTCATCTCGATACGGAAACCACGGTTGACCTGGGTGTTGCCCTGATCATCAACCCAGGGTACGCGAAACATAATGACGCGCTCGGGCTCGATGATCCGTTCGAGAATCTTGGCATTGCGGTATTCGGGATGACGCTCCAGAACCACGGCCAACGAGTCAACGACTTCCTGGCACGCTTGATGAAACTCGGGCTCTGCAGGATTCTTTGCTTTGACGTCACCCATGATTTCTTCGACATAGCTGGACATCTGAGTTACCTTCCTCTTGTGTATTGCTGATGCCAAATCGGCCGTGGCGTCGCAGTGAGGCGAGCCTACCGGCCGATCGTACGGCTTGGTATGTGATGGAAAAGATTCTATTCCCGCATATGGCGATTGTCAACCGCATTAGCAGCCGGAAACGGCCACCGGGCCCCGGCGGGATCGGCGCCTGAACCCCGGGGCGGCACCCCACGGGATGCCCTGCCCCACAACCGTGAAGGAGTGTGCTCGAGTGCTACCCAAACCAACTACCCATAGCGCGCGTGGACTGGCCCTGGCCGTGTCTGCCGTGGCCGTCTTGACAGCCCTGGCGGGCGTCGCGCTGGCCGCCGACGTTGTGTCTCCGAAGGATGTCCTGAGCACCAAACTCGCGGTGAGTGCCAACATAAGTCCCGATGGCAAATGGATTGCCTGCAACGTGCGCGTCCCGCGCACGCCGGCGGACGACCCAGGGGCCGATTACCGCGAGCTCCATCTCGTCTCCACTCAGGATGGGACGGCCCGCCCGTTTATCACGGGGAAGGTCACGGTCAACTCCCCCGCTTTCAGCCCCGACGGGGCCTGGATCGCGTTTCGGATGGCGCGGGGGAAGAAGGCCAAGACCCAGGTCTGGGTCATCCCGCGGGACGGCGGTGAGGCGAGACAGGTCACCCATTCGAAGACCAGCGTCTCGACATACCGATGGCATCCCGATAGCAAACACATTGGGTATGTCGCCGCCACACCGTCCACCAAGCGCGAGAAGGAGCTGAAGGAGAAGGGGTATGGGTTTGTGTTCTACGAGGAGAACCTCAAGCACCGCAACCTACACATCCAGTCGCTCACCCCGGCGGGCACGGATGGCGAGGCCCGTCAGGTCACAAAGGATATCACCGTCTGGTCGTTCGAGTTTGCGCCGACCGGCGGCAAGATCGCCGTGTCCGCCAGCGAGAAGAACCTCATCGATTACAACTATATGTTCCGCAAAATCTACCTGGCAGATCCCGAGAGCGGCGAACTCACCCAACTCAGCCGCAACGAGGGCAAGCTCGGCAACTTCGCGTTCAACGAGAACGGCACCCGGCTCGCCTACACGGCGGCCCGCAGCCGGAGCGACCACGCCGTCAGCCAGGCGTACGTGGTCGACACATCAGGTGGCGAGGCGAGGAACCTGACGCCGGAGGGTTTTCGCGGCCACATCGACTGGGTCGGGTGGCGCAACAAGGACACCGTGGTCTATCGCGCGGCCGAAGGAGTCTGGAACAGCCTGTATACCGTTCGCATCGATGGCAAGAAGCGCAAACAGATACTGGAACCCGCCGACGCCGTTATCGTTTTCGGACGACCGACATTCACAAAGAACTTTAAGCGATTCGCGATGACGGGAACGACATCCGACGACCCATCGAACGTCTACGTCTGGACTCCGGGCAAGACCCCGAAGCGCCTCACCGATCTGAACCCGTGGGCCGCCGACCGCAAACTCGGGGGGCAGGAGGTCATCCGATACGCGGCGCGGGATGGTGTCGAGATCGAGGGAATACTGATTTATCCGGTCGATTATCAGAAAGGCAAACGCTACCCGCTGATCGTGGTCGTCCACGGAGGACCCGAATCGCGCTACACCAACGGCTGGCAGACGTATTACTCGCGCCCGGCGCAGATGTACGCGGGCAAGGGCTACTTCGTCTTTCAACCCAACTACAGATCCAGCACCGCCTACGGCGTCGACATCGCGGAATCGACGCTGGGCGACGCGGCGGGCAAGGAATTCGATGACATCGCCGACGGCATCGAGTACCTGATCGATAGCGATCTCGTGGACGGTGATCGCGTCGGGCTCGGTGGTGGCTCATACGGAGGATACGCAGCAGCCTGGTTCGCTACGTACTATACCCGCTACGTTCGAGCGGCGTGCATGTTCGTTGGCATCAGCGACCTGATCAGCAAACGAAGCACAACCGACATCCCTTACGAGGAGCTATACGTTCACTCGGAAAAGAAGCTCGAGGAGATGTGGGAGCTGAGCCTCGAGCGAAGCCCGATCTATCACGCGCACAAGAGCGAAACGGCCGTCCTGATATACGGAGGATCCAGCGACAAGAGAGTCCACCCGTCGCAGAGCCTCGAGCTCTATCGGCGCCTGAAGATGAACGATCATCCCGCGGTGAGGTACGTCAAGTATCCCGGAGAGGGACACGGCAACGCCAAGCAGCCGGGCCGCGCCGACGTGCTCTATCGAGTATCCGACTGGTATGACTGGTACGTGAAGGATGCGAAGCCGCTCGACGGTGCGATGCCACCGCTCGACATCAGCGACTACTACGGTCTCGAGCTTGAGGACGAAGAGTAGAGTAATGCGTGGGGCACGGCGAGCGCTCGAACGGACATTACGACCGAGCGCTCCAATTGAGCCATCAGCGCGAGTGAGTCATGAAGTGAGGGCGCTCGCCGTGCCCCAACCACCTCAAGCGAGCGCCTTGAGTGTCCCCGCCAGGAGCTGCCAGAACTTCTCGACGGATGGTATGTTGATCCGCTCGTCGGGCGAATGCGGGTGTTGGATAATGGGACCGAACGAGACCATATCCATCCCTGGGTATTTCTCACCGATGATCCCGCACTCGAGCCCGGCATGGATGGCTTTTGCCTCGGGTTCTTCGCCAAATGTGTCTTTGTGCACGCGCTTGATGATCTGCACAAGCTCCGATTTGAGATTGGGTTGCCATCCAGGATAGGGGTCGCCTTCCTCGACCGACGCGCCGGCGAGTGTTGCGGCCGCCCGGATACGGTCGCGTAGCGACTGGAGCGCCGTGTTGATCGAACTCCTCGATGAGGTGCCAATGACGACCTGGCCGTCCGACGTCTTGACGGTGGCCAGGTTGTTCGATGTCTCCACCAGGTCCGGGATATCGTAGTTCATCGCCTCCACACCATGAGGAATCGCCATAAGCAGATCGAGGAGCTTTGTCTGCGACGCCTCGTCGAGGATCTTGCCCGACGCGCCACCCGGCTCAACCGCGATCTTGAGGTTTGGCTCCTGGCCACCCAGTTCACCGGCAATCACGGTCTCCAGCTTTGCAACAAAGCTGCCGAATGCGTCGAGATCCGCGACCGTCACCTCGGCGTGTGCCTCACGCGGGATGGCGTTGCGCTTGTTGCCCCCATCCATCGACAACACGGATACCGCCGTCGAACGGCTCGCTTCCCACAGGACCCTCGTCAGGACCTTGATCGCGTTGCCCCTCTGCTGTACGATATCCAGCCCGGAGTGCCCCCCGCGGAGCCCGGTTACGCTAACGGTCGCGCTCTTGGCGCCGGACGGAGGATCTACGCGCTTCGTGGACAGCGTGATCGTCGAGTCACCCCCACCCGCACAACCGACAAAAACCGCTCCCAGTTCCTCGCTGTCGAGATTGAGCAGGAGCCTCGCCTTGACAAACCCCGGTTCGAGCTGCGCCGCGCCGGTCAGCCCGACTTCTTCGTCCACCGTAAACAGCAACTCGAGGGGTCCGTGTACCAGACTATCGTCCAGCGCGGCCGCCATACCCGCGGCGAGACCGATACCGTTGTCCGAGCCGAGCGTCGTACCCTTTGCCGTCAACCACTCTCCATCGATTTGTAGCTGGATGGGATCCTTGGCGAAGTCGTGCTGCACATCGGAGTTCTTCTCGCACACCATGTCGAGATGACCCTGCAAGGCCACCGCAGGAGCACTCTCATGCCCGGGGGATGCCGGCACGCGAACGACAACGTTACCCGCCTTATCCTCCTCAGCCTCAAAACCGTTCTTCTTGGCAAACTCCAATGAGTACTCGCGGGCCAGCTCTTCGTGTCCCGAGCAGCGCGGAATCTGTCTGATCTCGTCAAAGTATTTCCAGACTAGCTTGGGCTCATAGTTGGTAATCGACATGTAAAGCAACCTCCGTACGGATTGTCTCGCGCTCATTAGAACGTGGAAACTAGTCAAAGAGGCTCAGTATAGACGACTGCAGAGCGTAGATCAACGGCCACCTGACCAATTGTGTTAGCACACCTCCGTCCGTGACCAGAAGAAGGGGCCGGCTCACACAAACCGGCCCCAATCTCGTTGAGCTCCTCACGGAGTCAGACCACGGGAAATGTCCCTTGCGGTCCTCTCTATCCACCCCATGGATCGGGGACGTCGCTGATGGTGGTCGTTACTACGATCTCCATCGTTATCCAGGCCCGCCAGTCAAACTCCAACGGATCAGCCGGCGTGGGCGGTCCTGCGCCCGGCACCGCAGATACACTGCCGTTCTCGACGGCGAACACCAGAACCGGGTCTTGAGTGTAGGGATTCCCCTTGTTGATATTGTCGACCAGTTCGTCCAGCGCCTGGTTTATCACGTCAACCCCGTTGGAGTTCAGTACTGCGACTTTCTTCGTACCCAGGAGCCCCTGAACTGACTCATTCGTGTACTCGATGAGCGTTTCGGGTGTGCCAGTAGCCCCCCGCGCGACCGTGATCTTCCCGCCGATCCTCCAGTCATGAGTCTGAGTCCCCGGGATATCGATGACACCATACCGAGCGGAGACGAGTGAAGCGCTCTTGATCTTATCCGGCGAGAGCGTATCGGGGGGCATCGTGAATCCGATATCCTCGAGAGCCGCGCGCAGCTCTTTGCCGTAGTTGTCCAATGTGTACGGGGTCGTCCAGCTGGCTGACTCGTGATACTCCTCGAAGTCCAGAAAAGCAGTGTGTTTCGCCACAAGATCGGTGATAACATCTTCCAGAATGCACCCGCTCCCGCCAAAAACAAGGCAGAGGAGCAATGCAAGACCCGTGATTCTCGAAATCTTTCTCATCATCGCACCTCCTTATTTGCCCAGTGTCAGGCCGAATGCAAAGCTGTTCGTGCTCGCCACGTTGTACTCGGCGAACGCGTGGCCAATCTTGTAGTTGAGTCCCAGACCGAGTGTCAGACGAAACGTATCGCTCGCGTCGAACTCGACCTTCTCGGGCTCGCCGCCGGTGACTTCACTATCGAACGTCATGTCCATCTGGAAACGATCCCAGGCGACACCCGCGTACGGCTCGAGCAACGCAAAACGTTTGCTACCCTGAACCCCGAACGTAAACGCATTCGAATCGACGAAGTCGTTACCCATCGAGAACGACTGCCACATACCGCCAATCGCCATGTCGATCGGCGCGTCGAAGTACTGGGTCAGGCTGTGACGGATACCCACGCCAAACAGATCGATCTCACTGATTTCGTTGTCACTGATATCTGCGGCGAAGAAACGGATCACGGCTTCGGTCCCCTTGACCACACCGATACGCAACTGTGGTACCGCAAGCGCGAACGAGTTCAAATCGAATCCACCGGGGGCGGTAAACTGAGTGCCAGCATTACCGGGTACCGTAACCGATTCACCCGACCCGGCAATCGTCGGTGCGGTGAACGTCGTTTGCGGGTTAAAGCCACCTTCCGTCTGGGCCTGGAATGTCTTGTCTTCATCCGCAAAGATCACGCTCATCACCGCGATCTCAAAACTGAACCTGGCTCCCGACGACGGGATATAAGCGGAGTAGTAAAACGCATCGTTGAGGTCGGCGCCCAAAGCATCGGCTATGGGCTGCATATAACCCTGCGCATTCACCCCCGTGTACGCAGACAGCGCGTCCATGATCTGAGCGCCTGCCGGCACAGCCAGCAGCAACACTGCAGCCGCGATGCCCAGCGGTTTGCAGACACGCGCAAGACGTTGCATTAGATCCCTCCTTTTCCGGTTGGCTGATACCCCGATGATGTCAATGACGGTGGAGCAACAGCAGTCCCCGGGGCACCGGTCGGTCAGGTTGCTTCGCCACACACATCCGCACGCGGTCGTACAATCAAGGTTGATGCCCGCGCAGCCCGGTGGGGTCGAAACGCCTCCCTGGGGAATCGAGACTTGGGGGTATTCTACTACATATCTGGCCCGAAGTAAACGATTTGCGCCAGACAACGGGGCCGCGCGAAGGTATGTCAAAACGAGCCGTTACAACCCAACTTCGTTGCGGTGACGGCTCCCCTCGTGCTTCGACAGCCGATCGAGCCGTCTGGCACGGGCGGAGGCAAAGACCCAGTTCTCACAAAACGATGGCACGAGGGACTTCTCAAAATGAAGGTCGTCAAAACGGAGGGAGAGGATTTCGGTCAGCAGATCCTGAGTTGTTGAATCGAATTCCGAGCAACACTGCAGGGTGATCATTCCACCGGGTGCCAGACAGCCGGCGATACCGGCGAACATCGATTCGATGAAATCACGACGATCGGACGACGTCAGCGCCTCCGGGTACATCGTAAGGTCATAAATCACTGCATCGAACTCGTGATCCTGCGCCAGAAACTCGTTGGCGTCCTCGATCATAACGCTGACATTCTCTCGATCGAACGCATCGCCACAGATGGATCGAAGGTGTGTCTTCGAGACCTCGATGACCGCCTCATCGATATCGACGAGCACGACCGACCCGGGGTTGTGTCTCAGCACCTCGGACAGGACACCGCCGTCTCCGCCACCCAGAATAGCGACGCGATCAAGAATTATATTGTTGCGGATGAGCGGTGAGACGAGGTTGGCGTTGTAGACCGACGCATCCCTCTCTGCAATCTGCAGATCACGGTCCAGAAACAGCATCCTGCCAAAGGTATCGTTGTCGATGATGTCAATCTGTTGGAATTTCGATCGGCCGCTATAGATAAGCTCCTTGACATGGTAACGCGTCTCGTACCCGTTCGAAGAAAAGGAGGTTATCCAATCCTTCTCCTTGATCTCGAGGGGGTTCCCCCGATTCACATCGAGAACCCGGATGGTCGAGGGCTGGAGCCTCTCTTCGAGGTATCTCAACAGGTCGTTCCCGGCGTGCGACCCGTTCGAACAGGTGAAGATGTCTATCGAGGCGTGGCGCGCTTCGGGATAGGTGTGCACGACGACATGCGACTCGCCGATAACTGCGATCACCGTCGCACCGACGGGATCGAATTTGTGAACGTTCATGCTGATCAACGTCAGTCCGCACCGCTGGATCCCGGTTGCGAGGATGTCTTCCAGCGCTGCCTCGTCGTCCAGCACATCTCCGGCGCAGTTGACAAACTCCGCGATGACTTGTGATCCAATTGGTTTCATTTCGCCCCCGGTGTGCTGCCCACGGGAAAACCGAGCGCGCGCCGTTCGCCTCTATGGACAACCAATCGTTTGTGGATTTTGCAAAGGGTGTCGAAACCAAGGGTGTAAGACCCGTGGTCCGTAAACGAAGCATCCTCCCTACCGGGAGGGACATTTATTTAAGCCAGGAAAAGGGGAAATGTCAACCGATAATCAGGCGGGACTCAGGTATTGCTTACTGGCTTCCCACACGAGTGGCAGGTCTCGTCGTTCTCTCGCGCCGGATAACCGCAGCTCTTGCAACGGGTCATTCCCTCGAGCGAAGCGATGACGTCACCCGCGCGTTTCGCGTCATCCTTGCGCACGAGGATCCGGACCTCTGCGAGGCCGTCTACGGTGAACCCGTGAGTGAGACGCAGCGATTCGCCGCTTAGCATTGAATCGATACCGTTGCTTTCCAACAGAGACCGTACGAGTTGAGCATCCATCTCACCCTGTGCGTACCAAACCTCAACGAGTTCGGTGTCTCCGGGGCGCGTCTCGCTCTCCGGCGGAAGCGTCTCTGTCAACGCATGGTCGCAGTCTTCACAGGTCTCTGTACCCTCGAGATACTCGTTGCGACACTTCGGACAAAACGGCATGACTAGTCCCCCTCGCTCACACGGATCACGACTTTGCCGAGCACACGACGCGCTTCCATCAGCCGGTGTGCATCTGCGATCTCCTCGAGCGGCATGACTCTTCCTATGGCCGGTTTCATTTCTCCCGAAAACACATGCTTCAACGCCGCCATCAGATCGCTTTTTGTCCCCATCGTGGACCCGATGATCTTGAGCTGCCGGTAGAACACGTGGCGAAGATCCGTTTGGGGATCGAAACCGGTTGTCGCTCCACACGTCAGCACCCTACCTCCACCGGTTACAGCACGAAGGCTCTTCACCCAGGTCTCACGGCCAATGTAATCCACACATACATCTACACCTCTATTCCCGGTTTCTTCACGGACACGCTTCACAAAATCCTCTTCACGGTAATCGATCAGAACGTCCGCACCCAGGCTGCGGCACAGCTCGAGCTTTTCTTTGCCGGCTGCAGCAGCAAAAACGCGAGAACCCGTCAGCTTGGCTATCTGTATACACGCGGTCCCGACACCGGCGGCACCGCCCAGGATCAGTACATCCTCCCCGGGCCCGAGCCCGCCGCGCGTGATCAACATGCGCCAGGCCGTGACAAAAACGAGCGGGACCGCCGCGGCCGTTTCGAAGGACAGGTCGTCCGGTATCCCGATGACATTCTTCGATGGCACAACCAGGTTCTCGGCATATGCGCCCCAACTGTGTTCGCCCACGACCCCAAAGTAGCGGCACAACGTGCCATCACCACGCGCGCATGCCTCGCAGCGGCCGCATGTCAGAGTGGGGTCGACCAGCACCCGATCACCGACCTTGACATCGGCAACGCCGTCACCGATGGCCGATACGACTCCCGACGCGTCACTGCCCAGAACGTGCGGCAAAGGAACGTTGATGCCCGGAGCTCCCCGGCGTACGAACAAGTCGAGATGATTGAGCGACGTAGCCCTGACATCGATCACGACGTCATCGTGGCCGGGCGTCGGGGCATCGAGCTCCCCGACGCGGAGAACCTCGGGCCCACCGTGTTCTTCGAAGTAGACGGCCTTCATGTTCGTTGGGTGTCACGATACCGCTCGACGCGCTCGCGCCGCTCTAGAGTGCCCTGTCCGCTTTCGCGGCCAGGATAAAGTCGCTCTCCGTCAGACCGTCGATCTTGTGTGTCCAGATCGTCAGCCGCACCTTGCCCCATGCGAGGTAAATATCCGGATGATGACCCTGCGCCTCGGCGAGCTCACCAACGTTGTTCGCAAAATCCAGCGCTTGACGAAAATCCGCGAACTCGAATTGCTTCTCGATATGGTGGTTGTCGATGACGCGCCAGCCGTTGCCCAACTTATCAAGCAGCGCACTGCTCTCCGCCTCGCCGAGGGGCGGTATACCGCCCTTGCACGGGATACAATCCTTACCCGCAAGCTCGCTCATAGCACAAACCCCAGATGTTAACGCAACTACTTCGCCGCATCGAAGCGACGGGCGACCTCGTCCCAGTTCACGACGTTCCACCAATTCTCGATGTACTCCGGTCGACGGTTCTGGTACTTGAGGTAGTAGGCGTGCTCCCATACATCGAGACCCAGAATGGCCGTCTTACCATCCGAAATCGGCGAATCCTGGTTCGGAGTCGACGTGACTTCGAGCCCGCCGTCCGACTTGACACAGAGCCAGGCCCAGCCGCTTCCGAAACGCGTCACTCCGGCTTTTGTGAATGTGTCTCTGAATTTGTCGAAATCGCCGAACACGGCATCCATGGCTGTCGACAGCCCGCCCTGCGGCTGCCCGCCGGCCTTGGGACCCATCACTTTCCAGAAGAGATCGTGATTGAAGAAGCCGCCGCCGTTGTTGCGCACGGCCATGCGGATGTCTTCGGGCACCGCGTTCAGATCCTTGAGAATATCCTCGATGGACTTGTCACCAAGCTCAGGATGCTTCTCGATCGCAGCGTTCAGGTTGGTCGTGTACGCCGCGTGGTGCTTGCCGTGATGGATTTCCATCGTTCGAGCGTCGATATACGGCTCGAGAGCGTCGTAATCATAGGGTAGTCCTGGAAGTTCGAAAGCCATGATAACTCCTTTTGTTACGATGTTTACACACGAACCGCGTGCGTCACTGGCGAGCACACGTCCGCGCGCAACGAGTCATGCTCTACTCTGTCGTTGTGAATCTTCAAGCCCGTCTGTGGCATGTCTCACTTAAACGTGCAGGGTTACCAGCTAGTATAATAAATGAACCTCGCCCGGTCAATTGGGTAGTGTGTGCTGATCGGTGCGCGGGCGTGCTGGGGTGTCTACGGTAGCGAGCGAGGCCTTCCTCGTTCCTTAATTCACAAGTCCCTTCCGCTTGACCCTGCGCATAAAACCCAGGTTTCCGAGACGCCAGCGGTACTTTCGAAGACGCGATGCGATCCACTGGAGCGCTGATAGCCCTCCGCCGTGGGCGGCACACGGCCGTTCGGCGCTCAGCACGACGTGCACGTAGTCGTTTGTGCCGAAAACATCGCAGTAGCTGAAGTACAGCGGTTTGAGAGACGTCACGCTCAGCAGGTCGGTCAACTCTATGCTCTCATCGATCACCTGAACGTCATCGGGCTGATGGGCCTTCATGTACTCCTGAATCTCTGGACTCGGAAAGGACAGTATGACTCTCCCCGACCCCGACAGCAGTCCCTCCAGCGTCGAGAACACGCTGCCATACTTGGCCTTGGGGATGTGCTCGATGACGTCCGCAGCGAGTATCACGTCGAACGGGCCGTGTTTCTCGAGTTCCCGCCCCTGCTCGACGATGTCGATGACATCAAAGCTCACGTTCGATGCGGCCGCAAACTCCCTGGCGAGTTCGACGTTCTTCGGACTGATGTCGATCCCGAGCACGCGCGATGCGGTTTTGCTCAGGAACTTCGATATGATGCCGGCGCCGCAGCCTACTTCCAGAACCGCAGAGTCCGGCGCGATAAACCGTCGGCACAATGACTTGATCGCCTCGTGGCGCAGATTGACATAATAGAAGTCCCTAATCAGGACACGCCCAGAAAACTCGTCGTAGAACTCCCTGACTTCAGACGATTCCGTCATCGATCGTACTCCGATAGATATTCATGAGCTTTTCGTTCTGGATGGACATGTTGAACTTCTCTTCGATCTTTTGCCGCGCGCGCCGCCCGATCGCCGGATCCAGATCGGGCAGTCCCTCGAGCGCCGCAGCGTAGCCCTCGATATCACGCTCTTCGATTAGCAGACCGTCCACACCGTCCGTTATCAGCTCCGGTATCCCCGAGTGGCGCGACGCGATCACGGGAAGCCCCGTCGACATCGCCTCCATCAACACGGTGGGCAGCCCTTCCTGACGGCCATTGGGCAGCGAGACACTGTGCTGGAGAAACGCGTCGGCCTCACCCATCATCGCAATCACCTGGTCTGCCCTGACCCTCCCGGTGAAGCGGACCTTGTCGCGTATTCCCATCTCGGAGGCAAGCGACTCGATCTCACCTCGAAGCGGCCCGTCACCGGCCAGAATCAGTTCGGAGTTGGGCTGCCCGTCCGTGTATTTCGCAAAGGCACGAACGGTGTACCGGTGCCCCTTAACCTCGATAAAGTTCGACACCGCCAGAAAACGGATTGGCTGCTTCGCGGCAAGCTTCTCGCGAATCGGGTCACGCTCAACGTACCGGAAATCCTCGGTCGGCACACCAATATAATGCACGCTCAGTCTGCGCGGCGCGATCCCCCGCGCGGCGAGCCGGTCCGCCATGTTCTGCGAAATCGTGATCGTGTGTGCATAGTCGACCAGTGCCGGAAGCGCTCTGGCATACGACTCGTTCTCGAGAAGCAGGGAGGCATCCACACCGTGAAACGTCACGACCATGGGTATGCCCGCCTCCCGTGCCAGCGGCAGCATATCCAGGGCAAAGTGAGCGAAATGCGCGTGGATCAGCGTGACCTCTTCCTCCCTCAGAACACACGCCCAGAACTTCCTCTGCCCGCCGCTGGGCCACGCCGATCGCCCGGTCGCCATGTTCACGAGGCGCGTGCACACCTTTTCCACCATGCCTTTGCGCCGGACATATATCGGTTGGGTTGGAAAAAGATCGAGATTCGACGGGTTCGCCGTCAGAACAATCGGGTGATAACCGCCGCGGACTCCATTCAGCTGGCGGTAAATAAACGTCTCGGACGGTGAGATATAGTGCCGGA
>CBDVBZ010000055.1:0-21537 GCA_965372355.1 uncultured bacterium
CATGGCTGTATCGTGTAGGATCTGTAGCAACAGCTGCTTCGCGACATCCTCGACCGTTCAGCTGACAGCTCGGACTCCCTCAGCGAAACGCGCTTTGATCGTCGTCCAGTCCCTGCTAGAATGGCATAGGCACACCACCACCCTTCGACAGGATTTCTTCTGTTAGTGACCGATGTCTCTGGGGGACGGGATGATCGGCAAAAGCATATCTCAATACAAGATTGTCGAGAAACTCGGCGAAGGTGGTATGGGCGTTGTGTACAAGGCTCGTGACACGAAGCTCAAAAGAACCGTTGCCCTCAAGTTTCTCCGGCGCGCCGACTTCGAGAGCGAGGAGCAAAGAAGCCGCTTTGTGAGAGAGGCGCAGACCGCAGCGGCGCTGGATCACCCGAGTATTTGTACGGTGTATGGAATCGAGGAAGCCGACGATCAGATCTTCATCTCGATGGCCTATGTCGAGGGCGAGAATCTCAAGGAACACCTGCGATCCGGACCACTCGATACCCAGGAGGCTTTGAATATCGTTATCCAGATTGGACGGGGACTCGAGGCGGCCCACAAGATCGGCATCATTCACCGCGACATCAAATGCTCCAACATCATGGTCTCCGATCGAGGCCAGGTCAGGATCACCGATTTCGGTCTCGCCAAGATGCCGGGGGGTACGGAGATTTCAAAAACGACTAGCGCAATTGGAACGCCGTCTTACATGTCACCGGAACAGGCGAGAGGCGATACGGTCGATCACCGCACGGACATCTGGTCGCTGGGGGTTTGTCTCTACGAGATGCTCACCGCGGAGCTGCCCTTCAAAGGAGATTTCGACGCGGCGGTTGCGTACTCGATTGTGAACGAGGATCCGCCGCCGGTATCGAAACTCCGGGCCGGACTACCGCCGGGGATCGATAATATCGTCTCCAAAGCGATGGCCAAGAGTCCGGATGATCGATACCAGGAGATGTCAGAACTCCTCGACCATCTGGAGTCTCCACAGTCCGTGGCCGCTCCCGACGCGGCGGGTGTTTCAGCGCCCGGGGACAAGGCGCAGCCCTCGATTGCGGTGCTCCCATTCGAAGACATGAGCCGTGGCAAGGACCAGGGGTATTTCTGCGATGGGATCGCCGAAGAAATCGTGAATGCCCTCAACCAGATCGAGGGGCTGCGGGTTGCTGCCAGAACATCTGCGTTTGCCTTCAGGGACAGGGCAGAGGACGTTCGCGAGATCGGCAGGAAGCTGGGCGTGAGCACGCTGCTCGAAGGGAGTGTACGCAAAGCCGGCAGCAAACTCAGGATCACGGTACAGCTGACCGATGTCGTCCGGGGCTATAGTCTCTGGTCCGAGCGATTCGATCGTGAGTTGAAGGACGTTTTCGCAATCCAGGAAGAGATCGCGGGGAATATCGTGCAGACTTTGAAAGTTGAGCTGAGTGACAAGGAAGAGCGCATCATCGCAAAAGCGTCGACCCAAAACGTCGAGGCCTACGAGTTCTATCTCCGCGGCCGTCAGTTTTATCGTCAGACGGCCCGCAGAGGTATTGACTTCGCGCTCGAGATGTATGAACACGCCATCGAGAGAGACCCCGATTACGCACTTGCTTATGCGGGCATGGCGGACTGCTATTCCTACCTTTTTCATTTCTTTGACAGCAATCGCGACAATCGCGACAAGGCCATGGCCCTGAGTCAAAAGGCCATCGAGCTCGATCCGGACCTCGCCGAGGGACACGTTGCGCGGGCGCGCGCATTCTATTTCAGTCAGCGGTACCGTGAGGCGGAGGGGGAGTTCGAGTCAGCGATAGGACTGAATCCCAGCCTTTTCGAAACCTATGACTCGTATGCGCGCAACTGTTACAGCCGGGGCGATCTGGAGAAGGCGGCGCGGTTGTTCCGTCAGGCCGTAGAGAAAGATCCGGAGGACTTCAATGCCCCCTTTCTTCTGTCGCAAACTTACAGAGGATTGAACCAGGGCGAAAAGGCCAGAGAGGCTCTGGCACAGGCGTTGGTGAACGTGACAAAACATCTCGAGCTGCATCCCGACAATCCACGGGCGCTGTACATGAAGGCGATCGGCCTGGCGGTGGCCGGAGAGAAGGACCGGGCTCTTGAGTGGATAGAGCGGGCGCTGTCGATCGATCCCGAAGATCCAATGATTCTCTACGGGACGGCCTGTGCCCTGGCCGTCGCAGGCTGGAAGGAAAAGGCAATCACTCACCTCGAGAAGGCTCTGGGTGCGGGGTGCTGCCATAAGGATTGGGTAGAGAAGGACAGCGATTTCGATTCACTTCGTGACCATCCTCGCTTTGAGGCACTCCTGGCGAGACTGAAGTAAGGGCGGGAAGGACCCACTATGATGGATACCAGTCGCTACGTGCAAATGTTGCGTGTCACCCATCCCCTGAGAGTGCCGGTACTCCAATCGGTGATTCGGGCGCTGGAGTTTCCCTCGGGAAGCCGAGGGTTGGACGCGGGATGCGGGATCGGCCTTCCGGCGATGTTGGTGGCCGAGGCGCTGGGACCCGAGGGACACGTCACCGGGCTCGATGTTTCCACCGAGTTCCTGGATCAAGCAAGGCAGATCGCGGAGGAAGCCGGGCTCTTAGAACGAGTTTCCTTCCGGGAAGGCGACGTCGCCGCCTTGCCTTTCGACGATGACACATTCGACTGGGCGTGGAGTGTGGATTGCGTGGGGTATGCGCCTCTGGAACCGCTGCCGTTGGTGAGGGAGCTCGCACGCGTCGTAAAGCCCGGCGGCACCGTGGCCATTCTTGCGTGGTCCAGCGAGAAGCTTCTCCCGGGATATCCTCTACTGGAGGCACATCTTAGCGCGACGTTTTCGGGGATCGCTCCTTTTACAAAGGGGAAGAGCCCGGAGCAGCACTTCCTTCGCGCCCGGGGTTGGTTTTGTGACGCGGGTCTGGAGGAGTTTACCGCTCGGACGTTTGCGGGTGACGCATGCGCTCCGCTGAACGGTGATATGCGTGATGCTCTGATCGCGCTCTTTGGGATGCGCTGGACGGATGTGGAGTCAGAACTGACGGAGGAGGAATGGGCGGAGTATCAGCGTCTTTGCCTGCCGGATTCACCGGAGTTCATTCTGAATCATCCGGACTACTACGTCTTCTTTACCTACTCACTGTTTCGCGGCCGGGTGGTCGGGTGAATCCATCGGGATCCACCCAGACCGAGTTTTCTTGCTAGTCCTCGTCGTGAAGCTTGATCCCGAACCCATCTGAACAAGTTCTAATCTACTGATATAGTTGTTATTACAGCGGCACAAAAAATCTAGTTAACATAATATCGTGCCCATTATGGGAGTAGTGAAACATTTCACAAGCATCACCCGATGGAATCGGGGCTTCCGGCCCCGCGCCCTGCTATACTCCGGGCATGAGCCGATCCGCCTGGAGCCGTGTATCAACTGTCGTCGGGATTGCCGGTATCATTGTGTTCGCCGTGATCTACGGGGCTGAGTTATTTCCCCGCCACGGACCTCCCGTCACCATCCAGTGGCTTCGTGACAACTTCGGACAGGCCGGGTTGATCGCCGTAAACATCGTCGTGGTGCTCGCGTTTCTGGCGCTTTTGCCCTATCGGCGTCCCACCCGGGCGCGCTGGAAAACCCACGGCGCGTTCATTGCATTCGTGATCGCACTGATGACCGAGATGTTTGGCTGGCCGCTGGTTATCTTCCTGGTCTCACCGATCGTAGACGTGCCGTCGCTCTCACCATGGATGCACGAACACTTCGGTCACACGGCCGGCACAGTGGGAACGATCGTGAGTCTGGCAGGCGTCGTGCTGATTGCCGTGGGTTGGGCAAAGATCCATCGCGCGGAAAACCTCGTGCAGAACGGTCTCTACCGTTACATCCGTCACCCGCAATACACGGGCATCTTCCTCTTTACGTTGGGGTGGATACTGCACTGGCCGTCCGTCATTACACTGATCATCTGGCCGGTGCTCGTGGCCGCGTACGTGTGGCTTGCGAGGTTCGAGGAACGCATGGCGATAGACCAGTTTGGCGATGCGTATCGCGATTACATGGCTCGAACGAAACGATTCATCCCCTGGATTGTGTGACGCTGGGGGGAAGCAGCGTACAATGCACAACGACGTGTTCCCATGCCGGCCGGCCTGTCGCGGCGCAAACCGGCGGACTGCCGCATTAGCGGGGTTGTCGCCGGGCGTCCGAGTGCCTTTGCTCCGAAAGCGCCGCCGCCCGACGAGTGGATCGAGTGCTATTACTGCTCGTTCTGTATGCTGTCTTTGATTCTGCCCAGGGCTTCTCGCATCGCGCCATCGTCTGGATGACGGGCGAGCCAGCGCTCCACGTAGTTCATCCCGCGGTCGATGTAACCCAGGCGCACACTGATCGCAGCGGCTGCGGTGACCGCATCCCGGGTATCGGGACATCGTGTGATCACCTGATCGAGGCTTTCCAGGGAGCCCGGCAGATCGTCGGTTTGCTCTTGGACGCCAGCGAGGCGATACCAGTAGTTGCAGTTGTCGGGGTATTGCGTGACATGGTCACGATAGTAGGCGAGCGCCTTGTCGGGCTCACCGTTCTCCAGGTAGTACCAGCCCAGCCACATGACGATGTCCTGCAGATTCGGTGTGATCTCTTCCGCTATCTCGAGATTGCGAATCGCTTCGTCATAGTTGCCTTCACGCGCCTTGATAAAACCGAGTTGGCCAAACACCGCCGAGTAGTTCTGGCATAGACGTCTGACAAAGGGCGGCTGATAGACGCTTTCGTCCCGTTTGAAGTTTTCATCGAGGAGCCCCGCATAGCTGTAGTTCTTCCACACATTTTCCTCCAGCTTGGCCGTGTTGATCATGTTGCGGCCTTTTCTCGGTACGAGACGCTGGGCGAGACCCTCCGTCTCCAGAAACTCGCGGTACTCCTGATAGATCTCCGGTTCGATGGTCACCGAGAAATACACCGGCCGAGTGCCGGCGTTGTGTTTGAGAATATGCTGGATACCGAGGCTGGCGACGCTATACCAGCGATCCTTTGTCCGTATCGGACGAAGCCGTTTCAGCTGTTCGTCGGTCCACGCGATGTTTACCCTGGGCTCGTTGTCCCTCAGCTGTTCGATATACCACGGCGTGTTCAAGAGGTTGAGGTTAACGACACGGACATCCTTGCGATAATCCTCGACCTCCTGGATGTACCAAAGCGGAAACGTGTCATTGTCACCGAACGTAAAGATGATCGCGTCATCATCAAGTCCAACGAGCATGTTCTTGGCGTATTCCTGACAGACAATGTCGTCCTTGCGATCGTGGGGGTGAAAGTGCTCGTGCGCTGAAAACACGGGAAGAACAAGAAACACAAGCGCAGGCAAGGCGACCGGCGCCAGCCCCTTGAACCACTTGTGCGGCACGAGCCTCCTGATCTCCGACATGAGACTGCCGACGCCGATCCCGATATAGACGGCGAAATAGTAGAAGGTCGGCAAAAAGAAGTAGTCCCGCTCGCGAACCTCGGACTCGGCAAAATTGAGATAGAAGACCATTCCCATACTTACAACAAACAAGGTCGCGAAGAGCATGAGAAAAGCTTTCTTGTTCTTCGCGTATTGATCGACCATCCCCCATATCCCCAGCGCAAGGGGGATCACAGAGCCAAGGTTCAGTTTGCCGACATACGCGGTCAGCATTTTGAACTGATCCTGAAAATATGCGTTGAAATGCTGGAGCTGCCATGCGATCGAGGCCTTGCGGGCCAGGATGTTGGGAATCGGATATTGTTCGCGACGCAGCACGGCGTAGAGGTTGCGCCAGCTCTCGGGGTTCACCTCGTCGATCGGTGGGTTGTGCCCCGAGCGGATCAGCAGATAAAGATGGGTGGACAACCCGAGGACGAAAAGCGCCACACATACGATGGCAAACGTCGATTTCGTCCGCGCATACAAGACGCCCAGACCGACGGCGAGCACGCCGAGCAGAACCAGAGTCACATCGCCCGCGCGATAAAGCGTAGCGTCTGCGAGAAAAATCATTACGCCAAAGCAGGCGAGAAAAAACTCCACGTTGCTAAAGGTCTTCTTCTTTGTCATCACAATCAGAAGGAACACACCGGAGAAGGCGAGCACGGTGCCCAGGTGGAGACCGACGGTCAACGCGACGAGATAGAACAGAAGATGGATATATGACCTTGATTTGACGCCGGTTGGATCTTCCGCCCACTTGAGACCCAGCCAGGTGATCATACCCATAAAGAACACGCTCATCGCGTAGACTTCCGCCTCGGTCGAGTTGGTCCAGTAGGTATGGCTGAAAGCGATGAATAGCGCGGCCACGAGCCCGCCGGTTGACTTGAGCAGCACGTCTGCGGATGACTTTGATTTGCCCAGCGAGTAGTCGAGAAACCGAACCACTAGCAAATAGACAACCAGCACGCCAAGCGCGCCGAAGATGACGTTCATGAAATTGACTTTACCGGCGATCGAAAAAGGGAGCGGGAGGACTGTGAAGACCCGGCCCATGAGCACGTAGAGGGGTGTTCCCGGTGAGTGGGGTATGCCGAGCGTGAAGGCCGTGGCGATGAACTCGCCGGCGTCCCAGAACGGGACGCTGCGCGCCATGGTTCTCAGGTATATAAGGAAGCTGGCGATGAGCGCCAGCGCGGCTCCCGTGCGGTAGTAGATGCGGCCGACTGCACCTATAGGGGCGGCTTGCGGTTGCGGATCAACTGGTTGTGAAGGGGCGCCCCTCGCCGGTTTCGGCTTGGGTTTGCGTGACATTGTTCCCTGGATCCCCCGTTTGGATCGTTGCATACCGATTGAGCCTGTCCTGGAAGGGTTCTAATCGGCATATGTAACGGTGCCATCAGGTCAGCATTACATACGGTTGTATGGATCGGGGGTGGTTAGGTTCCCAGGAAAATCGGTTCCCGAGAAAGAGGCAAACGCCCCGTCGCCTGTGTGGACGACGGGGCGCAGAAACGGGATTACGTCCACTGAGTGATCTTCTTGCCCTGGTTGTCGGTGAACGAACCGACGATGATCTGCACGAAATCAACCAGAACCCAGATGCCAAGGCCGCCGAGTGTCAGGAGCTGAATGATACCGCTCCCGATCTTGCCGACATAGTATCTGTGGGCCCCCAAGGGACCCAGGAAGAAACACAACAGGAACGATGGGAGAATCCGCTTGTTGCTCATTGTGTGATCCTTTCGCCGCGGGCACGCAGACGGGATTGCATATCCCACCGAGCCACACCCCGCCAATGATTCCCTGTTGTTCCGCAGGAGGTCCCAGCGGGGACATGTTGAGACTTTGTCTGTCAACTAGCCAGTTCCGTGCCACGACGGGCGCGCGGGTGGGCCTGCCGCTGCCGGCAAGAGGGGAGCGTTCATAAGCGGGTGGGCCTGCTATGCGGCGTTGATACGGATATCGGTGGTGATCTCGATATCCTCGCGGAGTGAGTGGCGCACCGAGCAGTACTTTTCTGTGGATAGCGACACCGCCCGCTTGACTTTGTCTGCCTGCAGGTTATCTCCGGTCAGGTTGAGAACCAGGTGAACCTTTTTGATTCGTTGTGGCGGAGTCGGATTGCGCTCGCCGAGAATATTCATCGAAAAGCTCTCCGGTTTGCAGCGCATCTTCTCCAGGATTGCGATCACGTCGATGGCTATACAACCCGCCAGGCTTAGCAAGACACCTTCGACGGGCATACAGCCCATCTGGATATTGGCGTCGAACTCCATGTCGTAGCCCCGTTGAGTCGACGCCGTGAATACGAGGTCGGACTGCCATTCCAAAGAAGCCTTCATCTCAGGATCTACGCTGGCTTTATACTCCGAATGTTCGATGTCCATGCTAGGTTCACTCCTGTCCTATTCTTGTCGACCGGATACAAACTCCGCGAGCTTGAGACTGCGCCGCTCGACCATCGTCGAGGCAATGATGTTTCTGTCATAAGAAAAACGTTTGGGATGAAACACGCAGCTCAAAGACGTCAGCGATCATAGCACCATGATGTCGCCGGGACAACCGCGGGGATAAACGCCGCGGGGACAAACGATATCACAAGCGGGTTGTCCGTCCGGCGGGGACTGTGATAACGTCGCAGCATGCCAAACCGCAAACGTGCTCCGTTTTTAGCTTTGGGTCTTGTGAGTCTGCTCGCCGGTCTGTGGGCGGGTCTCGGACGGTTGGGTCTGCCGCTCCCCGGTCTGCGGCCGGAGCTGGTCCTCGCCCACGGTCCTCTCATGATCGGTGGGTTTCTGGGTGCGCTCATGGGGCTCGAGCGGGCCGTAGCACTCGGACGCCCGTGGGGTTATGGTGCGTCGATACTCGCCGGCCTCGGTGGGATCGCGGCGATTGCCGGGTTTATGGGAACATCGGCCGTGCTGATTCTTCTCTCCTCCACCTTTTTGATCGCGATTTTCGTCGGGCTCATGCGGCAGCAGAAGTCGCTGGCGATGGTACTCATGACGCTCTCGGTGGTGTTGTGGTGGGTCGGCAACCTCCTCTGGATCGTCGGCGAACCGATGTCTGTTGTTGTCTACTGGTGGGTCGGGTTTCTCGTGCTGACCATTGCGGGGGAACGACTCATTATGAGCCGATTCACCGGCGTGAGCGCGTCTGCAACGGGTGTGCTGGTTGTCATCCTCGGTGTGATGATCGCGGGGCTGGTGGCGCTGGGCGCGGCGCCCGACCTTGGGGCGCGGGCGATTGGGTTGGCGCTAGTCTTCTTGCCCGCGTGGCTGCTCCGACACGACACCGTCTGGCGAAGCGCAAGACACGCCGGTCAGACCCGGTTCATCGCGATATGCCTGATCGCCGGGTATGTGTGGCTGGCGGTCAGCGGCGTACTGCTTCTCGTGAACGGTCACGTCATGGCGGGACCCGTCTACGACGCTGTGCTACATTCCATCTTTCTGGGATTCATTTTCAGTATGATCTTTGGCCATGCCCCGATTGTCTTTCCCGCGTTACTCAACGTAACGATGCGGTTCCATCCGGCGTTCTACAGCCACGTCGTCCTCTTGCACGCTTCACTCATTATTCGGATCGTCGGGGATCTGACCGGGTCGTTGGGATTGCGGCATGCCGGCGGCACCCTCGCCGTGGTGTCGATCCTTCTCTTTCTGCTAAACGACATCATCGCGGTGAAACGCGGCGCGCACAGCTCCAACTGACATCCTCGCATGACTGACGAACGGGCGGGGTGACAGTCGTCCAGAGGCCAATCCGCAGCGGCGTCTGACATGCAAGAGGGCGTTGTCGGACCTGAGCCGCAGGGCGATTTTCATCCCACCCGCTTTTACTCACACAATCCTTTCGCGCCACGCGATAATCGAGGCGGGAAGCACGTGCGCCACGTAAATCAGAGTCACCGGCAGCACCACGTCAAAGACGTAGTGGCCGTGGGAACCCGCAATGGCATTGAATCCGATGATCGCCAGGGCAATCACGGTGAACGTAGCGTACGCGTGCCGAAGCGCTTCATGAGTCACCTGGATCTGTCGCTCGTCGAGCGTGTCGATAGATGAGTGCCCGAGTTTCCACAGACCCGTCGAGACGTGAACGACGATGAAGCTCCCGAGCGCGATCGCCAGGGTGGCGAGGACACCGGCGGCCAGCAGGACCGCACTCCAGCCGAGATTCATGCCCGCGTAATAGATGATAAGAAAAAGGACCACGCTCGCGAAGTTCACAACGACGCCGACCCTCCTCTGTGATTTGGATCTCCGGATATCCATGTCAGTCTCCCTCGTCATCTCCAGATCCGAACAACTCCTCGCTCAGGGGCTTCAACGGTTGCGTAGAGAAAATCGTCTCGATGGGTAGCCCGAACACCTCGCTGATTCTGAACGCCAGATCGAGACTCGGGTTGTATTCGCCTCGCTCGAGGTAGCCAACGGTCTGATAATTTACCCCGATCATTTCTGCGAGATCTTTTCTGGATAGACCTCGCTCCTGTCGAAGAATCGGTACTCTATTGTAGAGTTTTCTGGGCTGCATATCATAATAATACTGCTAGTAGTTGTATCAATCAAGCATATTGTTGCAAATATACAATATCTAATCTCCGCCGAGCCGTGGCGGCCGCTTCTGGACTGTCACGAAACTATTACACTCACTGTCAAACAACGACAACGCGGGTAACTAACAATCTGGCAGTTTGTTAAAGGTCTTTCATTTCTGTGCTGTAAAACAATAGCGACATTTTATGGGGTTCCCGGGGCGCCTCTCCAAGGCCGCTGGCGGCGTAGCTGCAACTTTACGAGCGGGTTACATCGACGAAGAAACAATGGCACCCTTTATGCCATGATACTCCCCCATAGGGCAAGGGTATTCGCGGGTCGGGGTTCTGACCACACGGAGGGGTACCATGAATAAACATCAAACAGCTTTCCCGCTCACCATCATCACAGTCCTGATCGCACTTGCCTCTATCGCTCCACCATCGCAAGCCGCACAGGCCCCGTTTATTCCCAACGACAAACCCATGCTGATCGTATCGCCCTGCGAGGGCGATATTCGGGTCGACGGGGTCCTCGACGAGGCCGTCTGGCACTCGGCCGCACGGGCGGAGAACTTCGCGGAAACGGAGCCCGGCGACCAGGTGCGGCCACCCGAGGACACCGAGGTGCTCGTTACGTGGGACGACACACATCTCTATCTCGCGTTTGTCGCGCACGACCGGCGACCGGATCAGATCCGTGCGTCGATGTGCGCCCGCGACGACATCTACCAGGACGATTATGTTGGCGTCATTATCGACACGTATGGCAACGCCGCGTGGGCCTACGAGCTCTACGCCAATCCGTACGGCATCCAGGGCGATCGGCGGTGGACGCCGTCGGGCGAGGATGCGGGTTTTGATGTGGTCTTCGATTCGCAGGGGAGCATCACCGGTGATGGCTACCAGGTGGAAATGGCGATCCCGTTCAAAAGCCTTCGTTTTCCCAACCGCGAGCTGCAGGGCTGGCGGGTGACGTTTACACGAGTCCACCCGCGCGACAACGAACGCCGTTATTCGTGGGCCTCGATCAGCCGTGACAACCCGTGTTATCCCTGCCAGTTCGGAACGCTCTCCGGTATCGACGGTATCGATGCGGGCGGCTCCCTCGAGCTGCTCCCCGGAGTGGTTGGATCGCGCTCGGCCGAGCTCAACGATCTCTCCGATCCAAACTCCGGTTTTGACCGGGGCGTTGCCGGCACGGAGTTCTCGCTCGGCGGGCGCTACGGGTTCTCACCGAGCACCGCGGCCGAGTTCGCGCTCAACCCGGATTTCAGCCAGGTCGAATCCGACGTTGCGCAGGTGGATGTCAACACGACATTCGCCCTGTTCTTCCCCGAGCGACGCCCCTTCTTTCAGGAAGGCAGCGACCTCTTCAATTCTTTCTACAATGTCATCTATACACGTCAGATCAACGCGCCCTCCGTTGCGGCTAAGTTCACACACCGCTCCGACCGCGACGGGTTGATCTATCTGCTCGGCCGCGACGAAGAGACGCCGATGATAATCCCCCTTCAAGAGCGTAGCCTCTTCGCCGCGCCGGGCAGAAGCTGGTCGAACATCGCACGCGTGCGTCACACGTATCATGAAGACAGCTTTGTCGGGGCGCTGGTCACCGACCGGCGCTACGATATCGGAGGCGCGGGGACGGTCGCCGGCTTCGATCTCGGTCACCGATTCGCCCGCAACTACAGGCTCAAGGCACAAGTGCTGGGGAGCTACACACAGGAGCCCAACGCACCATTTCTCACCGACGGACAACACGCTCCCGATGAGACGTTTGATGGCGGCCGCCACACCGTCTCCCTCGACGGTGAGTCGTACGCAGGCCACGCATTTTACGCCGGCGTCGACCGCGAGGCGCGCCACTGGAATAGCAACTTCGAATTCCGCAACACGGCCCCCACGTTTCGCGCCGATGCCGGCTTTGTCACACGCAACGATGAAAGACGCGTGTCATGGGACAACAACTACGTGTTCTATCCCGAGAAAGGGATATTCAACCGTATCCGGCCCAACGTCCTGGTGTCACAGCGGTGGAACTCCAACGGCGTGCGCAAAGGGCGCGGCATCGAGAACTGGGTCGATTTTGCGCTCAAAGGACAGACACTCGTCAGCCTCGGGTACGATCGCGGCGAGGAACGGTTTCGCGGGGTGAACTTCGATGGCATCGATCTCTACTATGGTGAGTTCAATAGCGACACCTACGAGGCGTTTCGTTTTGGCTTCTGGTTTGGGTTTGGCGACCGCGTCGCCCGCACGGCGCAGCCGGGACCGTTTCTGGGAAAAGGCGGGCTCGTCGATGTGTGGAGCACCATCAAGATCGGCAGCCGTTTTGTTGCCGAGCCGCTGCTCACGTGGTCCGCGCTGAATACGGTCACGGGTGAAGAGTACTTCAACGGGTTTATCGGACGGGTCAAACTCAACTATCAGTTTACACGCGAGCTTTTTCTGCGACTCGTCACACAGTACGACGACTTTAACGGTGAGCTCACGCTTGAGCCGCTGCTGACGTGGCAGCTCAATCCGTTCACCGTCTTCTACATCGGCGCCAACGTCGATCAGCAGGACTACGGCCACGATTCGCTCGATCTGACCGAGCGGAGAAGGAGCGGTTTCGAGCCCACCGGCTATCAGGCGTTCTTCAAGTTTCAGTATTTCCACCGATTCTGATCTCGGAGGTCCTTCGATCGGACTCCGCTGGCGGTTCCGATCTCTGCGCGCCAATCGATCGGACTCCGCCGGCGGTTCTGATCGGAGGCGACTTCCAGTTCAAGGGTTCGACGACGCACAACATGGGAGAATCGAGTAAGTTGTGCGTTCAGGAAAAGGAGATTTCAGGGAGTCGGATTAAGGAAAGGACAGTTTTGGGTACTCCGCCCAGGTCTTGGATAGACGAACCCCATGCGCGTATTCGGATAACAAATGAGTATTCGTCTCAGGCAGCCTGCCGGAAATACCGATGATGCAGTCCGCCAACCATCGGTTCTGATTGAATTGATCCTGAATCCAACGGTTCAACTGGCCGCGGCTTGGGACAATCTTTCTCCAAACCAAGGTGCGTCCGAGATTCAAGGTAGTATCGGAAATACTCTTTGAGCACTCGTCGAAGATGCCGCTCACTGAAGATGATCACATGATCCACACACTCTCTGCGAATCGAGCCAATGACTCTTTCGACGTATGGATTCTGCCAGGGCGACCGAGCTGAGATCAGCACTTGTTTGATACCCAATGATTCAACCCGGCGAACGAAATCTTCTCCATACTTTCCGTCTCGATCCCGGAGTAGGTACCTCGAAGCGGTGTGCCATGGAAACGCTTCCACAATCTGGTGAGCTGTCCAAACCGCGGACGGTGACTCGGTCACGTTGAAATGAACAACCCGTCGTCTCTGGTTCGACAGAACAAGGAAGACGTACAGCAGGCGAAAGGTCCGCGTGGGGATGGTGAAGAAGTCAACCGAGACGATATCGTGTGCATGGTTCTTCAGGAATGTTCGCCAGGTTTGAGATGCAAGTTTTCGATGGCGTGCCATGTACTTGGAGACAGTAGCCTGGCTAACCTAGATCCCGAGCTTGAGCAACTCACCGTGAATCCTCGGCGCGCCCCAAAGAGGATTGGCTCGTGACACTGTACGGATGAGATCTCGGACCTCCTTGGAAATTCTCCGCTTTCCCATCCATCTCGATCGACTCTTCCATCTCCAGTACAGCCGAAACCCTCTTTTGTGCCACCGGATGACGGTGTCGGGTTGGACTAGGGTCAACGGCTTTGGCCAATCAGGCCAGACTCGCGACAGGATCACCCAGAGAGTTCGATCCCTGTCCGTCAAGCACGGCCTTTTAGCATTTCTTTGCAAGACATCGAGTTGATGACGTAACGCGAAGTTTTCTAGGATCAACGCACGGTGAGACCTCAACGCAGAGAAAAGTGTGCGTAGAAGGATAAACATCATGAACCTTATGATATAATAGAACAAGCGTAAGTTCAAAATTGGCAAGGCGGACGACGTTTTCAGAACTCACAGGTGTGGTTCGACGAAACGGACCACCTTTTCAGCAGTAAAGATTTGTATGTATTGACCTGAAATGAATGCGCTCTTATTGTTCGAAGAGAACGGGAAGATAGACAGTGGATTGACAATTGGAGGACCTCGATTTACTATTGTGCGAGATTCTAACTAGGAGGCCCTTACATGAGAACCAACCGTTCGTTCGGCGAGGAACAATCATCCATCCCCATATATTCAATTTGCATCCTACTCGCTGCGATCTTTGTGTTCGGTGTCATGTTCGTCGGCTGCAGCGAGTCGACCTCTCCCGATACATCGGGTGATAACGGCGATACGCCTCCCTATGATTGGCCGATCATTCCCCAGCCGTCCGCGCCCTACGAGGACACGGAGTCCACCTCTGACACGATGACGGTCATTCAGCCGCTCACTACCAACTACCGTCCCAATGTAATGAGTGCGCTCTGCCCGTGGTCGGGCAACTCGAGGTTCTGTACCTACTCGTTCGGTGGTTGGTTCTGTGAGGAGACCGAATGCGAGCCGATCATGCTCATCAACCTACCCGAGTATTGGAGCAATGACATCGCCCCCCTAGATTACTTCAATCAATGTGCAGCAATATGCAGCAGTCCCGGTTACGGCTGTCCGTCGGTGCCCATCGATGTCTCCTTTGCGGAGCCCTACGGGCGGATCCTGCTGATGGAGGAGGGCGAGATCGTGAGCCCGGTACCCAAGATTCGCATTACGGGGACGGTCTGGACCGGCGCGGAGCATTACTGCACGGGATCCGCGTGCGCGATATACACGACCCATTACCTCGAGATGAACCTGTCGGGTCGGGTACGGTCTCTCCAGGACTCCCTTTACCTCAGGCGGGACCGGTACTGGCAACGTGTCTGGATCGCCGACGAGAACAGCTACTTCAAGGTTCTGATCGGAGACACGGAGTACGACCTCTCCGTCTCATACACGGGCGGTACGAGCACGACCGAGACGGAGACCTTCGGCCGGTCGGTCACCACCTCGGCCGGTCTCGGTTTCGGCGCGCTCAAGGCGGGCGTCGAGGTTACGATCTCGCAGTCGTTCAGCACATCCGTGACACTCTATGACGAGATGACGGTCGAGGAAACCTACAAAGTTTTCGGTGAGGACGGGAAGTATGTCCAGTTCCAGGTCTGGGAGGGGGTCGAGATCTTCACGATCACCGACGCCGAGGGAAATCCATACACCGATTCCAACTACGTGTTCGAGCCGATCGTGCTCTTCATCCACGGCAACGGTCCGGCGCTCGTCGCGACGAAGTTCGACTATCCGTAAGAACGTTTGGTGGGTATTTCACCTCCTGCATCGCGTGGGGTTTGGGGTGGAGAGCGACTAAACGAATAAAGGAAAAAGTGGCATTAATCGGTTTGCAGTCTATGTGATTGGATCGGTCCTCTTTGCTGCGTTTTTCGCCACGGTATCGTGCGCCTCGGACACGCACGTCGCCGTATTCGAGAGGATATCGCCCGAGAAGGCAGGCTTCTCGGTGGAGAAACTCGACACGCTCGTCGCCTTCTGCGAGGAGGCGGGATCCGCAGCGCTCCTCGTGCTCCACAACGGAAAGGTGGTCCTGTCCTGAGAATAGGAATTTCGAACGCTATTTTTGCCTCGTAGCCGCCATGTGACCGCGAATGCACCTGTCGGTCCACTGCCATATCGCCTTCCGCGGCTCTGTTGGGGTGGTGGGAATGCATCCTCAGGCTGTTGCCACCGTTTTTCCCATCGCTTCGGCAATCCAAGAAGACTCCCACGTGCCCGAACGCACAGAGGTCCCCCATCGGTTCGAGGCCGCCGGATTGACCGGCCAACGCCTGACCCTTGGCGTGCTCGGCTCACCCGTGCGGAAATCTCCCGATCACACCGCGGTATCATCGTCGTGCTCGACACGCGAATCGACATCGAACGCGTCGTCCTGCGGTGGATCCTACCGTCTTAAACTGTCAATTGGGAGATAGCCCTGTGGTTGTACTCGAAAGAGGTCACCCGCCCTACTCGCGACGAACGATGAGGCGATCCGGGATCTCGTTGCGGTCGCCCTCGACCCAGGGAAAGAATTCGGAGAGACAATCGCCGGCACGATCGATACCGGCGACCAGTCCGTCGCGCAAGGAGCCGCCGGCGATACCCTTCAGTATCAAGTCGTCGGTTTCGGTCCAGAAGTTGTCGTCGACCTTGGAGTCGATGCCCTCGTCGGCCATCACGATCACGCGGTGTTCCAGAAGACTCACAAAGATCAACACACCGGTGGCCGCCTCGGTTTTGTGGAGTCCGTTGGCGTAGAATTCCTGGAAGGCCTGCTCTTCGGCAACCGCGGTGGCGCGGTGACTGAAAACGAATAAGCGCTTGAAGTCCGGCAGCACGGCAGCCAGGCCAAAGCCCACTACCCCCATGGCCAACTGTATCAACAGCACCAGCGCGGGACTGTCCCACGGCAACCACGCCGCCGTCAATGCCGAGCCGATCAACACGCAACAGAGGGCGGCCAGCCAGTTGGCCGCGGGATGGGGATCGGAACGTTCGACCACCACGGGCAGGATCTCGCCGACGGTTTTCTTTTCGGCCCTGGCGATCGCCTCGCGGACGACGCGGCGGTCTTCTTCACTAAATGTATTGACGGCGCTGTAACGGCGCTGCCGCAAAAGAGCGCGCAGAACGAAGAACAACAACAAAGCGGCGAAGATCCAGGGGGCGATCGAGGTGACGGTGTGCCACAGTCCACCGCTTACCTGCTCACCAGCTGCACTACCCCATTCGTTCATTATAGTATCACCAGCCTCCCGAGGCACCGCCGCCGGAAAAGCCGCCGCCTCCGCCGAAGCCGCCAAAACCACCGCCACTGAAACCGCCCCCGGAGGAACGACCGCCTCCCATCAGCATCGAGCCCAGTAACAGCCCTCCCAGGAGCCCGCCCCCTCGTCCCCCTCGTCCTCGACGAAATAGTCTCGAGATTATGAAGAACATGAAAAGCATCGGGAGCAAGCCCATAATACCGCCCGATCTTCGTTTCCTCTCTTGGGGGATCTTGGCGTAGTCGCCGCCGCCGGCCGCGTGTATGGCCTGGACGCCGCCGAGCAGCCCCTCGTAGTACTGCCCCTTCTTGAATTCGGGCGAGATGACGCCGCGTATGATACGTCCCGAGATGGCGTCGGTGATAGTTCCCTCGAGCCCGCGGCCGACCTCGATGCGGACCTCGCGCTCGGCCCTGGCGACGAGTAACAACGCCCCGTTGTTTTTCTCTTTTTCACCGAGACCCCACTGCCGGGCGACCTCGAGGGCGTAGCCCTCCAGCGAACGCCCGCCCAGATCGGGCACGGTCAACAAAGCGATCTCGTGCCCGCTGCCCCGCTTGTACGATTCCATCAGGCTTTCCAAGGTGGCTTCTTGCTGCGGTGTGAGGAAGCCGCCCAGATCGGTCACCCAGCCGTCGTTGGCGGGGATCTCGCCCTGCTGGGCGTGAACCGTCACGGCCGGCAACAGGGCCGCCAGCAACAGCGCCACCAGGACGACTGCGGCTCGAGCGACGTTAATCATCTTTCTTGTTTTCAAAATCGAACTCAACCTTGGGCGTCTCTCGAACCTCCGGTTCGAGTTCCAGTTGCGGTTGCTTCTCGAATCCGAACATGCCGGCGATGATGCTGCCCGGGAAACGGCGTCGCGCGGTGTTGTAGATCAGCACGGCGTCGATGTAGTCGCGCCGTGCCACGGCGATGCGATTCTCGGTGCCCTCGAGCTGGTCCTGCAGCGTCAGGAAGTTCTGGTTGGCCTTGATGTCGGGGTAGCGCTCGACGACCACCATCAGCCGTGCCAACGCCGAGCCCAGGGTCTGCTGGGCCTGGGCATAGGCCTGCATCTGGGCGGGGTCGGTCGGCAACCCCGCCGGCAACTGGGCCCGCCCCACGCTGGCGCGCGCCTCGGTCACCGCCTCGAGTGTGGACTTCTCGAAATCGGCCGCACCCTTGACCGTGTTGACCAGCTGCGGGATGAGCTCGAAGCGGCGCTTGTACTGGTTGTCGATTTCGCTCCAGGCGGCCTCTATCCTTTCCTGGGATGAGACCAACTGGTTATAGCGTCCGACGGCCGTGCCGCCGATGATCAGTACTATTAACAGGACCACGCCGGCGGCGACAATGCACCCCATCTTGGCGGATCCGCGCTGGTTGTTGGAAAAAGCGAGCATTGTATTTCCTTTTTTGAATACTCATAAAGAACGGAAGTGCCACCAGTTAGCTTGGCACTCTCGCATGGAACCGTCAAGACGATAATCTGTCCACCTGACTTGAGCACTTGGTGGCGGGTTTTCTTCTCTACCGCTTCGATATCCACGGGTTCGAGAAGAGCGGCCTCGTGAAAAAACGCCTCTCCATTGGAGCCTTCGGAGAACACACCGTCTGTGACGATGCAATGGAAATGTATGTGGTGGTTTAGCGACGATCCAAAGTGGTGCACAAACGCCACCGCGCCGAAGCGGGAGTGATACGGGGCGCCGGGGCTCTTTTGCCGAAGAGTGGTCTCGAGGGCGCGCATGAAGATGCGGAGCACCGCTCCCACCGTCTCGGTCTCGTGTCGAAACACGTAGCGGTCCCGTTTCGGGACCGTGAGCACCCACTGGCGAACGGGGACTCTGGGAAGCACGTGGTCGGTGAGGTGGGCGGCCGTCTCGACCATGCGCCGCGTGTTGCACGAGGGACAGATCCCCCGGGTCCGGCACGAAAACGCCACGAAGAAATCATACCCGCAAGCGTTACACCGCGCCCGAGCAAAGCCATAAGACGGCACCCCCCACTCGAGGTACTTGCGAAATACCGTTTCGACATAATGCGGGACCGGGTCGATCTCTGCTTGCCCCTGGTGCGCCGGAGCGAGAAAGGTCTCCAGGTGTTCCCGGATGAGGCGGTGGAGAAGCATTCGTTCCGGCCGACGGGGACGATAGAGCGCCGGTGTCTCGGGGCAGGCTGTGGATGCGAAGGGTGAAGACACAAATTCCCCGCCATGATGGCTCTGGCCATGGGAGGAATCGTAAAGACTGATGGAGTGGGTGTCTACCGGGAGGAAAACGCGAGGCGAGATCCATCGCCGCACCAATGATAACGGAACGCGAAACAGCAATCAACCGTTGCATGCGAGTGGATCAGGCGTTCTTCAAATTTCAGTATTTCCACCGATTCTGATCTCGGAGGTCCTTCGATCTGACTCCGCTGGCGGTTCCGATCTCTGCGCGCCAATCGATCGGACTCCGCCGGCGGTTCTGATCGGAGTCGACCTTCCGTCGGACTCGCTATTGATTCGAATCGGGAGGGCGGCCTTCCGCTTCAAGCGGTCTTGCCCACAACGGTCGCCCTTCCATCCGAGCCCGCGATTCGTTATGCTTGTGCCTTCGATTTCACGACCCATGCCGAACTTCATCCTTTTGGGGGCGACACATGCGAACGCTACTACTCGTTGGACTCGCACTTCTCCTGGCCGTTTCTGCCTCGGCCGACAAACGGGCACTGACCATTGAGGATCTCTACGATATAAAGAACGTTGTGGACCCCCAGTTCTCTCCGGACGGCAAGCGGATCGCCTTCACCGTCAGCGAATACGATCTGGAGAAAGGTAAGAGCTACTCCGACATCTGGGTCATGAATGCCGACGGCAGCGAGCAGCGGCAGATGACGCATCACAAAAAGGGTGACTGGCACCCGCGCTGGTCACCGGATGGCAAAGCACTTATGTTCGTATCCACGCGTGAGAACGGTGCGCAGGTGTGGCACCTGCCCATGGATGGAGGTGAGGCGAAACAGGTCACCGACTTTTCGGCGGGCGTGAGCGACCCGATCTGGTGTGCGGATGGCAAACGGATTGTCTTTTTTACCGAGGTGTTTCCGGAATGCGGGGCGGACAGCGACTGTAACGAGGAGCTCAGTGAAGATCTCGATGAGGGTCCGGTTCAGGCGCACATCGCCGACGACCTGCTCTTTCGGCACTGGAACTTCTGGAAAGACGGCAAGCGTTTTCACGTGTTGATCTACGATACCGAAAGCGAGGAATACACCGACCTCACCCCCGGGGAGATGGATGCCCCGGCCTACATCACGGGCGGCCACACGGGGTTCGATGTCTCGCCCGATGGCGAGGAACTGTGCGTCGCGGGGACGGCGGACGAGAGGGAGTGGGAAACGACGAACAAGGATCTTTGGATCGTCCCGACGAGCGGCGGTGAACTCGTGAACATCACCGATGACAACGAGGCGGCGGACACCGACCCGCAGTATTCGCCCAACGGGCGCTACATCGCCTATATCACACAAAACGTGCCTGCCTACGAGGCGGATCTCTTTCGGCTCGCCGTCTACGATCGCGAGAGCAAGGAGAAGAGAATCCTGACAGACGATTTCGACAACTGGGTCACGTCGATTCGGTGGGCACCGGATTCGAAGAGCATCTACTTCAAAGCGGATGTCGAGGGCTCACAACCGCTGCACAAGGTCGATGTAAAATCATCAAAGATCAGCCGCATCGTCGATTTTCGCACGGTCGACGGGTTTGATATTTCCTCCAACGGAAAGTCCATTGTCGCCTCGCGCCGCTCGATCGGCGAGCCGCGGGAGATCTGGTCGTCGACGACAAAAGGCAAGTCGCTGAAAAGGCTCACGACATTCAACAAGGCGGTCGAAGACGAAGTCGACATCCGCCCCGCCGAGGAAATGTGGATCGACTCGCCTACGGGCAAGAAGATCCACACGTTCGTCGTCAAGCCGCACGGTTTTGATCCCGGCAAGAAGTACCCCATGATTCTCAATGTTCACGGCGGGCCGCAGAGCCAATGGTCGGATGCGTTTCGCGGTGACTGGCAGGTCTATCCCGGAGCCGGGTACGTCGTGGTGTTTCCCAACCCGCACGGTTCGAGCGGGTTCGGTCAGGAGTTCACGCAAGCGATTTCGCGGGACTGGGGTGGCAAGGTCTACGAGGACGTGATCGCCGTCGCGGATGCGCTCGCCAAAGAGTCGTGGGTGGACGAGGACCGTATGGGTGCGATGGGGTGGTCGTATGGCGGCTACATGATGATGTGGTTCGAAGGCCGCGAGAATCCTTTCAAGGCGATCGTGTCGATGATGGGCGTTTACAATCTCACGTCGATGTGGGGGGCTACCGAGGAACTTTGGTTTCCCGAGTACGACCTCGGCGGAGCGCCCTGGCAATCGATGGACTATGACAAATGGTCGCCGCACCGCCACGCGAAGAACTTCAAGACGCCGTGTCTCGTGATTACCGGCGAGCAGGATTTTCGGGTGCCTTATACGCAAAGCCTCGAGTTCTTCACTGCGCTTCAGAAAATGGATGTGCCGTCGCGTTTGATCGTTTTGAAAAACGACGGGCACTGGCCGAGCTGGGTGAAGTCGATGCCGCTCTACTACAACGCACACCTGGACTGGTTTCACAAGTATCTCGGCGGTGACCCCGCGCCTTACGACGTCGAGGAGATGGTGCGCAACCGCGCGTTCGACGACGACAGCAGCGAC
>CBDVBZ010000056.1:0-21492 GCA_965372355.1 uncultured bacterium
GTGTTGCGGATATCATCGATATCCTCGAACTCGTTCTCCGTCCGCAGCAGAAACTCCGATCCACGGTCACGGAGCCTGCCGCCAGACTGGTTGATGTTGTCCTGGAGCAGCCGCATGCTCACCGTCGTAATCGGAATGCGAACGGCGGCGAGCTTTTTCTCATCGACAATGACCTGGATCTCCTCCTCCAGACCACCGAGAACCTTGGCGCTGGCGACGCCGTCGAGTGACTCGAGCTCTTTCTTGATCGTGCGGTCCGCGATATAGCGCAGCCTGACAAGATTTTCGTCCCCAAAGACACCGAGACGGATGACGGGGTCGAGAGACGGATCGTAGCGAAGGATGACGGGCTGTTTTGCCTCCCTGGGCAACTCGATCAGGTCGACTTTCTCCCGCACATCGAGAGCCGCATAGTCCATTTCGGTGTTCCAAGAGAATTCCAGCGTGATCTCCGACATACCCGGTTTGGACACCGAGCTGATATGACGCAGACCGGCGATCACACCGACGGCTTCCTCCAACGGACGCGTGACAAAGCTCTCGACCTCGAGCGGCGCGGCATCCGGATACTCGGTTTGCACCGTCAGCGTGGGATAGGAAATCTCAGGGAGAAGCTTAAGATCGAGCCGGCCGAGCGACACCATTCCGAAAACGACCGTGGCGATGAATATCATGGCGATCGTAACCGGCCGCCCGATAGAAAAACTGATGAGTTTCACAGATTATCCTTTTGGCTCCGCAGCCCACCGCCCAGAGCGTGATCAGTTGGAAACCGACTCGTCATCGGTCTCGCCCTGTTTGGTGAGATCATCCTGCATGTTCGGCTCCAGGACCTTGATCTTCGTTCCAGTCCGCAGCCCCCCGACCCCTACGACGACCACGCTGTCACCATTTTCGACACCATGCAAGACCTCGGCATAATCCTCGTCCTGGTAACCGAGCTGGACGGGTGACTTTCGAACCGTGTCTCCCTCAGCGACGAACACATAGAGTTCGCCCGCATCGGATACGATGCCACGCCGCGGAATGGTAAGCTTCGCCTGGCGCGTGTCCGTGATGATCTTGACGCGCGCGAAGCTGCCCGGTAGCGCGCTGGCGTGTGTCTCCGCGGTAACCTTCACCGTACCCGTTCTGTTGTCGACCTCCGGAGCAATCCGGACAATCTTCCCGTAGAATGGGTTGTCAGGATCGCTGTCCGGCTCAACCGATACCTTCTGCCCAACCCTGATCTCCGATATTTCGTTCTCTGGAAGATACATCCGGATGAGAAGCGGGTCGGGATCGGCAAGCTGAAAGGCCTGGCTTGCGACGTTGAGATTTTGACCGAGTTCAATATAGCGGCGTGTGACAACGCCGCCGAACGGAGCTTTTATCTTGGTGTACTCGTATCGTACCGCTGCCGCGGCTTGTCTGTTCTTTGCGAGTTCGTACTGGTACTTCGCATCCGAGTACTCCTTGTTACTTATGAGTGACTCGTTGTGCATCGACTCAATGCGAGCGAACTCGCGCTCTTGCTGCTCCATGTTGATTCTGGCCTCGTCGAGCGCGATTTTGATCTCGCTGTCCTCCAACTCGCACAGAAGATCACCCTTCTTGACATGCGCCCCTTCCTCAACGTGAAGTTTGCTTACCTCACCGGCGATCTTTGCCAGGACATCAACCTTGCGCTCGGGCTCGAGCGTGGCGGTCGTGTAGTAGTAAGCAGATATCCGACGGGGATTCACCAGCGCCACCTCGATCGGCACCGGATCGGGCTCCTTCTTCTCGTCACCCTCCTCGCCGTCCTTCGACTTGGTGTCGGCCTCGGCCAGCGTACTGTCTGCGAGGCTGTCTGCAACGACCGTGCTGTCCAAGCGGGAGGACTGCCTGGCCGCCATGCCCTGGTTGGACGATCGTTTGGCGAAGTAACCCCCTGTCAATGCAACGACTACGATAACTATAATAATCCCCCACAACCCCTTTTTGCGAAGTCGAGCCATTCTCTCTCCTATTCCAGCCCGTTAGTGGTAGGTACTGAACCTATTACGTGACGAGGGGGGTAAAAGTTTCACTCCCGGCACCACCCGGCGCGCAATTATGCCGCGCCGGATCAAACCTACAAGCCTAATGTTTTCAACGTGTTTTGTGGCACGCCGACGAAGAAATCCGTTGCGGCGGGGCGATGCCAATGTGTATGTTAGACCACGAGAGGTGATACAACATTATGCGCTACAACGCAAGCTTCCAGCGGCGGCCCGGCTGGCGCAACTATATCTCGAATAACATCGTCAACAAGATCATCGTCGCCAACGTGATCGTCTTCCTGCTGCAGGTGATATTTCGCCCGCAGTTCACCAGCATCTTCGCGTTGACGCCACGCGCCGTCGTCCACGATTTCTACTTCTGGCAGCTTCTGACCTACATGTTTCTGCACGGTGGGTTTTTCCACCTGTTCATCAACATGTTGATTACGTGGTTTTTTGGCAGTGCGCTGGCAACCGTTTGGGGGAGTCAGAAGTTTCTCAAGTACTATCTCACGTGCGGCCTCGGTGGCGGGATATTCTTCATGATCTTCAACTTCAACGGCTTTGTCGTGGGAGCGAGTGGGGCCGTTTTTGGATTGTACGTCGCGTATGCGATTCTCTTTCCGAACAACCGTGTCTACATCTACTTTCTCTTTCCGGTCAAAGCGAAATACTTCGTTACGTTCATAGCACTTTTTCAGCTGGCACACGGCGTCTCGGGACCGAGCGGCATAGCCTACTTTGCGCATCTCGGTGGGATGGCGGCCGGTTTGCTCTTCTTCAGCAGGGAAATCGCGAACATGAAATCCTGGCGGCGCGTCAGCGGTTTTCTGGGCAACCACAAACAGACGCGTCGCGAAGGACACGAAGGTCAGGACATCGCAAAGATCGACTCGATCCTCGATAAGATTGCATCCAAGGGGTACGAGAACCTCAGTACCACCGAGAAGAGAATCCTCGAGAACTATAGCCGCAAACACAAGGAAGACTCCGAATAAAAACCAGCGTCCCCCTCTCCAATCCTGACGCGGGTTCCTGCCGGGAATCGTGGAATCTCGCCTATCCCGCCATCGCGACAATGGTCTCCCAGACCGTTATGTGGACCGTCGACTCCGCCATGGTCGGCCACATCGGCAAGGTCGAGCTGGCGGCGGTCGGATTGGGTGGGCTGATGGTTTTCACGCTCTACTCCTTCTTCATCGGTCTGAGCTACAGCCTCAGCCCGTTTGTCGCGCAGAGTTGTGGCGCGCGGCGCTATACGGACTGCGCCGTATACATGTGGCATGGTTTGTACCTTGGGATCGCTTCGGGTCTGGCTCTTCTCGTCATCCGTCAATTCAATCCGTGGACGATTGACCTTCTCGGACCCGCCCCTGAGGTCAGACAACTCGCCGTCGGTTACACCGGCATCCGGATGCTGAGCGCGCCTTTCTTTATCATCCACTACTACTTCTCAAACTTCTTTCGCGGCATCGGCAACACACGGTCACCGATGAAGGTTGCGATCGTCGCAAACATCACCAACATCGTTCTGGATTACTTTCTGATTTTTGGGAAAGGCCCCTTTCCCGAGCTGGGTGTCGAGGGGGCCGCCTGGGCCACGTTCTGTGCGAACTTGCTGTCGGCCGGCATTCTTGGCGTCATAGCTTTTAGTGCCGTGTACCGTTCGAAATACGAGACCCACCGACACTGGAGAATAAACCCGGATAAGATCCTGGGGCTCCTCAGAACCGGGTTGCCGATTGGCGTGCATTATGTTCTCGATATCGGGAGCTTTCTCGTCTTCTCCGCGTATGTCGGACGCATGGGCACGGAGCAGCTTGCCGCCAACCAGATCATCATCCAGATCCTCGCGCTGTCCTTTATGCCCTGCACCGGGTTTTCTGTGGCGGCAACAACGCTGATGGGTCAGTATATTGGTGCGGGATATCAAAACCTGGCGAAGAAAAGCGCCTACAGCACGCTCAAGCTGGGGTTGATTTTCACGGGCGTTATCGCCGTCATCTATCTGGTTCTTTCCGAACAGCTCGTTCGAATCTTCAACGATGACCCGGTTGTGGTCTCGTTTGGGAAACGAATTATTCTCCTCGCCGCGATATTCCAGTTCTTTGACGGCGTGCAGATCGTGGTGAGCGGAGCGCTCAGGGGGGCGGGTGATACCAGGTTTCCGATGATACTCGCGCTCGGCGGCGGTTGGTTCTTGTTTTTGCCACTCGCCTATGTTTTCGGAACGGTCCTGGGCGGCGGCGTCGTGGGAGCGTGGGTGGGCGCGACGGGCTACGCCGTGTTGCTCGGCGTCGGTATGTTCATAAGGCTGAAAACGGATGCGTGGAGGCACATCACGTTGGAGCCGGCGCAGACGGCGGAAGCGTCCTAGGTGTGAACGAGAATCTGCTTCGACAGTGCCCCATCCATCGCACGCGCCTCATCCTCGCTCAGCTCACGTGACGGCACTCCCTTGTCGATCGTCGCCGCGTAGCTCCGCGGAGACCTCTGGCTAAACAGATACGTGATCAGGATGCCATCCTTATGTTCGTTCAACATGCACATGGAGTAACTTTGCGTGCCCCTGACGTCTTCGAACGCATCGTAACGAACGAGTCCTACGTGTTTGACAAACAATCTGCTGTTGTCGATGTGTGCTGCAACCCTCGCTTCCAGGGCCGACAAACCGGCTCCTGTCTGCTCGGTCGTCTGCAGGACCGCCTGCAGAACCTGAGAGGCGTCTCCACCGCGCACTCGGACCCGCGCAAACGGACGCACGGCCGAGCGAAGCTTGACGAGCAGCACCACGGCCATCAACGCCGACACAACGCCCAACGCCAGCGCGACCAGCAGATACACACCCGCGTGCGCGGATAGATGCGCAATCATCTGTTCCCAGAAACTCATTCTGACGACCCCCCGTTTGGCAATCTTGTGAGCGAGCGAGTGAGGCTCTTCCTAGGGACCCTTGCTCCACTTCGCTCCCTTCCAGGACAAGCGGCTAACCGCGTCGCGCTCGCTGTGGCGTCGCGCTCAACGTGGCGCCTCCGGCGCCACTGCGGTGGATCCTCGCTCGCCTGTCCTCTGAAAGAGGGTTCCCGCGAAGGGATCCGACGGAAAACCTCACTCGCTCCTTTCACTCTAGTATCGAATACGAACGGAGTAAGTCAGCTCCGTCGATCCTTTCGTCTGGACGGGGACATCGAAGCGCACCCGGTTCGACGACTCTTTCTCGAACTTGTGTGAGTTCGTTGTCACTTCCCAGTCGCCGGGGATCACCTCCACGACCGAGACAACGACGTCCTCTTCCTTGTGATTGCGGATCTCGACCTTGTACGATGACTCGTACAGATGGCCGCTCTGCAAAACTCTAAAACTCGTCTGTACCCGCTCCCCGACGATGTCAAACGCCTCGCCGACCTTAACACGTACGATTTCGTCTTCTGGTGTGTGGTCGATCGCATCCTCACCGATGAACTGTAGCGACTCGTCGTCGTCCTTCTTGTATACCCTAATCACGCCTTTAGGCAAGGGCATACCGAGTTTGTTGTCCTTTGAGTTCTCCAGTGCAAGAAATACGCCGACTTTTGTTTGCTTGTCCGGACCCGACATCGCGCTAAACCAGTACGGATACCGGCCCTCGTAAACGTATGTCTTTTTTACGCCAACGCCCTCGGCATCAAGCAGGCTGATCTGCTTCATCTGGTTGTCCTTGATCGTGCTCTTGCGCTGGAGCGTGTATAAATGGTATTCGAAGAATGCCTTTTCAACAAACTGCTCCGACGATTTGGCCGCGCCCATCACCAACATTTCCCTGCGACGGTCGATGCGTTCGTACTCCCTGGGTGCGCGATGAACATCACCGGCAACAAGCTTTATCGACGCGTCCTTGTAGGTCGCACCGCTCTTGTTATCGATCGTCACCCAACCGGACACATCGACCTTCTTGTCGTCCTTCGACAGCGCCATCACATAGTTGGCCTTCCAGCCGATACCGCCGGTTAGATAGCTCGCCTCGACGGTGTGCTCCGAGCGGCCGGACTCGAGCATCCACAACAGGGTTGGTTTGGATATGAGTCCCTCCGGGAGCACCGGCAGCACAACACGGCCCGGGGGATTAACGGCGATCTTCCCGTCCATCTCGTAGACATAGCCACCCTGGTTGCCGATCAGTTTCGCTGAAACCGTGATCTCCTTGTCCTCTCTCATAAACACGAACTCGAGATCCTGGCCCAGATACTTCTCCATGAGCTTGGCAGGGCTGATCAGGTCGTACTCGAAGTTCTGTTCGAGAACGGCCAGCTGGTTGGGATGATTCAGCGATCGAATGAGCACGCTGGTTGGGTCGATCCGGGCGGCAACCCCCTCGAACCGGAGATCGACGATGCCGCGATCGACCTTGAGACTTCTCACATCCTTGACCAGACCGAGATCGTTGTTGTATACGGTCAGGCTGAGTTCTTTCTGATCAGCCGGCGTGCTCGAGTGCTTGTCGGCGTTCGCCGCCACGGCAACCGAAGCGAACGTCATCAGAATACACACAGCGATCGCAACACAGAAAGCCGGCCCCGCTGCGGACGGGCCGGACTCGGCAGACGGATACGTGAGGAATGATCGAATGCAGTTCTGCATGGTTACCACCTCTTTGTGTAAACGAACCTGAATTCACCGATCTCGGCTGTGATGGCAATCACCACATCCGTGCGGGTCGACGCACATCCGTGTCGGACGGCCGCTCCGACCGGCGTGAGCAGTGCGGTCATGACGTCAGCACCACTCATGGTCTTATACGCGGTCATCGCTCGTGGAATTCCCGTTGTTTGCTGGATATCGCTGCGGTCATCGGCTAGATGGTGCCCGTAGGAAGGTGTGCGGCCGCCGCGAAGTCTGGAAAAAATCTTACTGGTATGCGAGGTTTATCGGAATCGGATTGGTGCCGAGGGCGGGACTCGAACCCGCACAGACCGAAGTCTACTGCCCCCTCAAGACAGCGTGTCTACCAGTTTCACCACCTCGGCGTCTGTTCTGTGATCGAACCTCTACTGACTCTCCGGAGGTACGCTGTCCGGCGGTACGGTGTCGAAAGCCGCCGAATCCATAAAGTCCTCGATGCTCTCGCCACTCGGGATCACGTTACCCTGTTCCGAAATCTGCCGCCGAATGGCGCTATCCGGACGGGCATCCCCGCGATTCGAAGCCAGAAACGCCAGTAGGAGGGAGACCAACATGAAAGCCACGGCCAGATACGTCGTTGCCTTGCTCAGGAACGTGGCGGTCTCGTGACCACCAAAGACGGTCTGATCACCTCCGCCGCCAAACGCGCCGGCCAGACCTCCCCCCTTGCTCGACTGCATCAGCACGACGACGATGAGAACGATGCATGTGAGGACATGAAACGTGAGAACAATGTTGTAGATCATGAAACCCTCCGGATCTTTCTCCAACCCAGGCTATCAAAAGGGACAACCTAAGTCAAGATGTGCCACGCACCCCAACTTATGATTCGATAATTAGTTATACCATTCCACTGGCTACCCGGCGCCCTGTGCGATCTTCACGTACGAATCGACTTCCAGACTGGCGCCCCCGATCAACGCACCGTCGATGTCCGCCCGTTCGAGAAGGCTTCGGGCGTTATCGGGTTTTACGCTCCCCCCGTACAGGATGCGGGTTGTCTCCGCGACCGCGTCACCGAAATTACTCGCCAGGTATTCCCTTACGAACCGGTGCATGCTCTCCGCGTCGTCCGGAGTCGCAGTTCGACCGGTGCCAATTGCCCATACGGGCTCATAAGCGACAACGACTCTGCTCATGCGCTCGGGTGTCATGCCGGAGAGCGCGGTCGTCATCTGTTCTTCCACATATGATTCCGCCGCACCACCCTCACGATCCTCCAGCCTCTCACCGACACAGAAGACGGCAACCAGACCGGCATCCAGAACCGCCGCGAGCTTCTTGGCAACGATCGCGTTGGACTCGCCAATCACGTGTCTTCTCTCCGAGTGGCCGATGATCACATGTGTCCCGCCCGCATCCGTGATCATCTCGCCCGAGATCTCCCCGGTGAACGCGCCTCGCTTTTCCCAGTAGATGTCCTGTGCGCCCACGACAACTCCGGTTCCCGCCAGCGCCTTTACCGTCGCAGGCATTGCAAAAAACGGGGGAAACAACGCCAGCTCGCACTCGGGCAGCTCGGCCAGCGATTTCTTCAGCGCCGCCGCAAAGGCCTCGGCATCGGAAATCGTCTTGTACATTTTCCAGTTGGCGGCGATCAGTTTCTTTCGAGACATAGTCTGACTCCCTGTGAACCCCTAAGGGACGAAAACAGGATGGATTCAGCAGTCGCAGGAGGCTTCGGCAACGTCGCAGAGCGCCTCAACACCTGGCAACTCGCTGCCCTCCATGAATTTTAGCGACGCGCCGCCTCCGGTGGAGATGTGTGTGTACCTGTCTGCCAGTCCCATCAGGTTGATCGCCGCAACACTATCCCCTCCACCAACGATCGTCACGCCGTCGCAGTCGGCCACCGCCCTCGCGATCGCCTTCGTGCCCTCGGCAAACCTGGGCTGTTCGAAGACACCCATCGGACCATTCCAGAAAATCGTCTTCGCCTCGCCCAACTGATTCCTGAACAACTCGGCGGACTTGGGTCCGATGTCGACCCCTTTCCAATCCTCCGGAATATCCGCGCTGGACACTTCGCGTGTCGGAGACGTGTCATCGATCTCCTTCGCCACAATGCAATCAACGGGCAACAGCAACTTCGAGTCGCCGCTCCGGGATTTGTCCAACAGTTCCTTACAAATGGGAAGAAACTCATCGTCCACGATACTGTTGCCAATCTCGAGACCGGTGGCCTTGAAAAACGTGTACATCATCCCACCGCCGACAAGCAGCACATCGACTTTTTCGAGAAGCGACGTAATCAAATCGATCTTGCCCTTGATCTTCGCCCCACCCAGCACAGCGGCAAATGGTCTCTCCGGATTCTCGAGCGCTTCACCCAACGCATCGAGCTCTTTTTCCATCAGCATACCGGCTGCACGAATATCAAAATATCCGGCCACACCCACCGTCGAGGCATGGGCGCGGTGAGCGGTTCCAAAGGCGTCATTGACATAGATCTCGCCATGCTCGGCAAGCTGCGCCGCGAATTCGGGGGCGTTGGCTTCTTCGCCGGGATAGAAACGCAGGTTTTCCAGGAGGAGGATCTCGCCATCCCGCAGCCCCTGGACCTTCGCCCGGACCTCATCTCCGACACAGTCCTTTACAAACTTGACAGGGTGATCCTTGATGAGATCGCCCAGCCGAAAGGCTACCGGGGCGATACTGAGCGCGTCATCCCGCCTGCCCCTCGGACGACCAAGATGACTCATCAGAATCAGACGCCCGCCTCTGCTAACGATGTTCTCGATCGTTGGCAACGCCGCCCTGATGCGCGTGTCATCCGTGATGTTCTTGTCGCCGTCGAGAGGCACGTTGAAGTCGACCCGGGCAAGTACCCTCTTGCCGGCCACGTCACAACTGCGTACGTTGAGCTTCCTCATTGTTGTTCACACTCACTTACCAAGAAGTGTAAGCATATCGACCATGCGGCGCGAATAGCCAAATTCATTGTCGTACCACGCGAGGACCTTGAACAAATTGTTGCCGATCGACATCGTCGCTTTTGCATCGAAGATCGCTGAATGCGGGTTGCCGACGATATCTATGGATACGATCGGGTCTTCCGTGTACTCGAGGTACCCCTTGAGGCTGCCCCGTGCCGCTTTCTTCATCGCTGCGTTTATGTCGGCGACGGTTGCCCGTTTCTTCAACTGCACGGTGAGATCCACGAGCGATCCATCTGCCGTGGGAACACGAATAGCCATCCCGTCGAGTTTCCCATCGAGTTCGGGCAGAACTTTGGATACTGCCTTCGCAGCCCCGGTCGTGGTTGGGATCATTGAAACACCCGCCGCGCGCGCGCGTCTGAGATCCTTGTGCGGGAGATCCAGGATTCTCTGATCGTTCGTGTACGCATGAATCGTGGTCATCAGACCTTTCTGAATCCCGAACGAGTCGTTTAGAACTTTGACCACCGGCGCCAGACAGTTCGTCGTGCAGGATGCCGTCGACACGAGCTTGTGCGACTTGCGAAACATTTTGTCGTTGACCCCCATGACGATCATCACATCGGCATCCCCCGAAGGCGCCGAGATCATGACTCTTCCGGCGCCTGCGTCGAGGTGTTTGCTTGCGCCCTCACGCGTCCGGAAGTATCCTGTCGCTTCGATAACGACATCCACACCGAGCTTTTTCCAAGGCAGTTTGGCCGGGTCCTTTTCCGACAGCACCTTAAGCGTCTTCGTTCCGACTTTGATCCCGTTCTTGACCGCCTTTACCTGGCCGTCAAAACGCCCGTGCACCGAGTCGTACTTCAGAAGATGCGCCAGAGTTTCAGGACTCGTCAGATCGTTGATGGCGACGAAATCGAACGCCTTGTTCTTGTACGCATGACGAAAGACCAACCGGCCGATACGGCCAAATCCGTTGATTGCCACCCGTGTAGCCATCCAAGCCTCCTAAACGGGCGTGACGCCCTGTATTAGAAACAAAAAAAGAACGCTTCCATCTCCCGAATGATCAGGTGATTCGCTCTCTGGTTCATGTTTCGGTTTGTGATGAGTGCGGTCGTTGCCACGATCGACAGACCACGGCACTAGCCCATCCTGTTGTGGGCGAAGGGTCGATGCACCGACTTACCTCGACATCATAGCCACCGTCTCTAGCCCTGTCAAGTCAAAGCGTTACAAAGCTCTAGCAAAGCAGACCACATCGACCGACCGCGCGCCGGCGGCGAGCAACTCGGCCGCGCAGGCACCCGAAGTGGCGCCTGTGGTGACCAAATCATCGACGAGCAGGACGGGCCGTCCCGCCAGCGCATCCGGACGCCGGCACCGGAATACGCCACGGACGTTTTCCGCGCGCCGGCCGCTCGGGGTCGAGGACTGCGGAGCGGTGGCGAGAGTCTTCTCGAGCGCATCACCGGAGACGGGCAACCCCAGGCGGTCAGCCACGACCTCGGCGAGACGCGTCGCCTGGTTGAACCCCCTCCGCCGGTGCTCACTGGGCCTCATGGGTATCGGCACGAGAATCTCGTCATCCGAACCCCTCCCGAAGGTGCGATAGGCCTCGGCCATCGCCATTCCCAGGGGAACCGTCAACTCGACATGGCGTGAGAACTTCACTAAGTGGACTAGTTTCAACACATTATCATCTGTCATAAAGGGCGCAACAATACCAATCTCCCACGGTTCCACACCCCGGATTGGTTGTTCGACCCCGGCGGCCGAATCAGCGGTGGGGCGGCACCCCACAAAAGAGGCGCCTGACGCGGTGACCACACAACCCGGACCCGGGACGATGCCCAGTACGCCGCGCCTCTGTGCCGGCTCGAAGCCGCGGGCGCACGCACCGCATATGGGGTGGTTCGTGATCGATAGACTGCCCAGATACCGGTGCCGTGCGGGCTGACACAGCGTTGCGGCCAGGCGATCCGCATCGGCGCTCTTGGCGACGCGAACCGACCGGGTGGTTAGGATACCCTCGCCGGCCGGCGTCGGGCCGGCACGACCGCAAAGCACACACACGTCGTCGACCAGAAAGTCGACCACGGCTTGAACGATGAACTCGATGACCCGGACCGGCGCGGTCCAGACGTTAAATCGGAGGAAGCCGTTCCATCCACCATCCCAAACACCACCCATCCCACTTCACCACCCCGACGGCTGTGTTTATGTCTTAACCGCTTTTGTCTGCAGTTTGGTCTTTCTTCTTATGAAATACAAACCCACGAGGAAGAACACGACGCTGATCAGCTGATTCAGATTCAGATCAAAGATGATCTTCATGTTGTCTTCGTAGTATCTGAAGAAATCGAGGCCAAAACGGAACACACCGTAGAACATGAGCAACGTGCCAAACGCTGCGCCTCTCTTGACCAGCTTCTTTTCGAAGAGCATGAGAAAAACAAAAATGATCAAACCACAGAGTGTGGCATAGAGCTGAGTCGGGTGCAGACTGACAACGCCGCCTGCCTGGGCGGCTATCTCGCGGGCGTGCGCGCCGGCGGGACAATTCGCCGGAAAGGTGACCGCCCACGGCAACGTTGAGGGATTGCCAAAACAGCAGCCACTCATATAGCAGCCGATTCTGGTAAGCATGATACCCAGCGCCAGCGCCGGACTGACGATATCCGCGATCAACACAAAATCCATGTTCTTCTTTCTGGCAAAAAAAGCCGCGGCGAAGATCGCCAGAAGAAACCCGCCATAAAGAGTAGCCCCGCCTTGCCAAAGCGCAAAGATGTCCACGACGCTGTTGTATTCGTCCATATGAAAAAGAACATAAAGGAGTCGTGATCCGAGGACACCGGCGAGGATCAGGTACACGCTGAGATCGAGGATTATCTGGGGGTCGACTCCGTACCGCTTAGCCCGCCAGGCGGAGATATAGATACCGACCAGAAAACTCACGGCCAGCATCAGGCCGAACGAGTAGATATTGAACCAACCAGCGCTAATTATAACGGGGTGCATGACTGCCTCTCATTCTCAGGAGCGCCGGTTGACCTGCAACCGCAGGTTGTCAGGTCCAATCGGCGCGTCAAACGCTGCGCCTGCGTCAGCGTTTGATATTCCTAGTACTCGTACCAGCGCACGCTGCAATTTAGCAGGAAGCCAACAAAAAAGCAACTCACGACCAGCGAACTGCCACCGTAACTGAGGAAAGGGAGGGGAATTCCCGTTACGGGGGCCATACCGATCGTCATCGCCACGTTGACGAACACCTGAAAAAAGAAGTAGGCGGCGATGCCCACACAGACGGTGCTGGCAAACTGGCTCTTGGCTTTGGCGGCGACGGCGAGCGCACGTGAAATGAGAATGGCAAAAATCATCAGAACGAGGACCGCACCGACAAAACCCAATTCCTCTCCAAGAACAGAAAACACAAAGTCCGTGTGCTTGGCCGGGAGAAACTCCAGCGCCTTCTGCGTGCCTGCGAGATAACCCTTTCCCGTTATGCCCCCGGAGCCAATCGCAATTTTCGACTGAAACACCTGCCATCCCACCCCGAGCTTGTCCGTCTCGGGATCGAGGAAGTTGAGTATCCTCATCTGCTGGTACTGTTTGAGACGACCCCAGGCGATCGGCAGGATCAACCCCACACCGAGGTTGGCGGCGACGAGCGAGATGCTCTCCAGAGGGTTCGATCGCCGCAAATAAGCCACGACAAAGATGATGACGATGAACACGCCGAACGGCCACGGGTTGCGGCTTACCTCCTCGCTCCGGATGATCAACAAACAGGCCACGATCGGAGAGAGAAGAAGAAATATCTGTCGTCCTTTCAATCCCCTCCAGTGGAGAACCGGCAGCAGCATGAGAAAGAAAACGATCGCCGTCCCAAGATCCGGTTGTTTGAGCACGAGGAGAAACGGCGCCAGCGACAACCCGAGCGCAATCAGGATCTTCCTCAACCGCTCCCCGGCGCTGACGTTGCCGGAGAGTACTCTCCCCCACACAAAGAGCAATGCGATCTTCATGAACTCTGACGGCTGGAGCCTCATGGGGCCGATGGTTATCCAACGCTGCGTGGACTGCGTTCCCTTGACGAACAGGACAACAACGAGAAGTATCAAACATACCGCGTAGATGACATAGGCAAGCGCTTCGAAATATTTGAAAGGAACGACAAACCCGGCGAGCATCGCCATGATCCCGAAACAAACCCAAACCAGCTGCCGGTTGAAGAACATATAGTTCATCTCATTCGAGAAACCATTCTCGTGCGGGTGAAACACCGAGTAGATGAGAGACAAACCGAGGGCAATGAGAAGCGAACTCGTTATCAACAGAAGCCCATCAAAATCCCTGCTTCTTGTCATTGCTCGCCCTCCGTCCGTCCGGAGCCCGCCCTACGGCTGAGAACCGCGGTCGAATCGCCCGGCGCGAAGTATTTCGAATAGAGACTCCTAGCGATCGGGGCCGCTATCGACCCACCGTGCCCGGAGTTCTCCACTAGGATCGCAACCGCGATCTCCGGATTGTCCGCCGGAGCATAGCTGACGAACCAGGCGTGGTCATCGCCATGCGGGTTCTGAGCGGTTCCGGTCTTGCCGGCCGATTCGAGACCGGCCACGCGGCTCGCTCGCCCCGTTCCATTCTCGCCGTGCACGACGCCCTTCATGACCCGCCTCAGATAGTCCAGCGTGTAGCCCTCCAGCGAGTTGATTTTCTTCCGCGCGTAAACGCCGGTTGGCTCGCCTTCCACGCTTTTCAGCACGTGAGGCTGGACGAGATACCCACCGTTTGCGATCGCCGCCGCCACGCGGCACATTTGCAGTACGCTCGTCAGATACTCGCCCTGACCGATGATGGTGTTGAGAACGAAACCCTGCGTCCACTTGCCCTTGCCGTATCTCTTGTTGTAGTACGCCCGGTCTGGGACGAGACCCGGGGCCTCGTTCGGCATATCGATACCCGTCCGGCTGCCCAGACCAAAAAGCCGTGAGGAGGATGCCAGCTCGTCGACATCCGTGATCTCGGCGCTCTTGTAGAAATACGAATCGCACGACTGAACAAACCCATTGTAGAGGTTCATGTAGCCGTGTCCCCCGTGTTTCCAGCACCTGTAGACACGGTTGCCGAATCGGTAGGCGCCTGTGCAGTAGACGAGCGCCTCCTGGGGATCGACGAGCCGATGGGTCAGTAGCGTGTATGCGCTGACAATCTTCAATGTGGAGGCCGGCGGATAGGTAGCCTGAAGGAATCTGTTGAAAAGCGGCTTGTCCTCGGCGCCGTTGAGCCTGTCCCATTCCTCCTGGTCGATGCCCATGGCAAAGCTGTTCGGATCGAACTGAGGCACACTGACAACGGCCAGGAGAGAACCGTTATCGACATCCATCACAACCACCGCGCCGGCGCCAAGGGGTGCGATCTCCTCTTCGAGATGTCGCTGGAGACGGGCATCGATTGTCAGCGTTACGTCTTCGCCCGGCACGGGCGGTTTGAGAAGCTCCGTCAACTCACCCAGGACGGTGCCCGACGCGTTAACGGCTACGACACGCTGTCCATCCTCGCCGCGCAGGTATTGCTCGCAAACACTCTCGATACCCGTCTTGCCCATGAGATCACCGGGGAAATAACCATCGCTGCCTCGTTTCTCCAGAAACTGATCGCTCACCTCCCCGACGTAACCAAGGAGATGCGCCGCGAACGCGCCTTTGACGTATCGTCGTCTGGCGTTGGCTTCCACTCGGAGCTTGGGAAAGCGATCGTAGTTCTCTCTCACAAAAGAGATAACGACCTTGTTGGCATTCTGTACCACTGGGAATGGAAGTCCACGGTTTCGTCTCTGCCAGAACGTAAACCTCGAGTAGATCTCTGTGGTGTCGAGTGGGATATAGACAAACAGGCTGTCGATGGTGTCTCTGACATCGGACTCGGTGCGCCAGGGCAGAATGATGTCGAAGCTGGGAACGTTGTCGACGAGTACGACGCCGTTTCGATCTTTGATCAGTCCGCGAGGCGATATGATCCGTTGACGCTGGAGTTGGTTTTCTTCCGCATATTGCCAATAGTGATCGTACTGCACGTACTGCAGGCCAAACAGCCGTACGGTAAGAATGGCGAAGAGCACGATGACAAGTGTGACAAGCCACTTGTACCGGGCCCTTCCGAGCCGCTCATCTCTAGGGTCTCGCTTTCCCAAAGGGTTTTACCGCCTTGCTGCCCAACGCCTCGGCCGCTTTGAACACCACGATGCCGATCAACGCCGTGTAAACCGTCGACGGGACCGACACGGTTATCAGTAAGATAAAGAATCTCCCCAGGTGGAGTCCCGTAAAAAATAGCAGATAGATGAAGTCGTTTGCAAACGCTGCCGCGCCGATGAGTACCAGGACCAGCGGCGAGCTGCCCCGCTCTAGTTTCGCTGCCACGAATGCAACGCCATACCCGACAAGCGACTTCGTAAGTGCGTTCAGGCCAAGAAGTTCAGGATTATAAAGATCCTGGAGAAAACCGATGACAAATCCCGCGATCGCCGCGTGCTCCAGCTTGCGATGCATCGCGAAGTACACGACCAGCAGAAGCATAAAATCCGGCGCAATCTCACCGATGGCGATTCGCGGTGCGACCAGCATCTGGAGCAGGATGAATATCAGCGTACCGATAACGACTTTCACAACTTCGGTCAACGCCCACCTCCCGACCGTCTCAGAGCCGTCGAGTCCTGCGCGTCGTAGAAAATCGCCCGGTCCCACGGAATCTCATCGACCACAACAAACACTTCTTCCAGCGATCTGAAGTCGATGTGACTCTTGGCATCGACTCGAAGACTCAAGCCATCGATATCCGGTATGACTTTCGTCACTACCGCAACAGGAAACCCCTTCGGCACGACGCCACCAAAACCGCTCGTTATCAGCGTATCGCCCACGGTCACATCCTCGACGACACTGACGTTGCCCAGCTCGAAATACGAATGGTTGCGCCATTCGAGTATTCCCACGACGCGGCTTCGCTTGTCGAGACAGCTAACAGGGTTGTTTCTGCTGCTGATCAGCTGGACCCACGCCGAGTTCTCGAACACATTGGTCACACGACCGACGTAACCTTGATAGGACAAAACGGGCATACGCACCGCCAACGAATCCGACTTTCCCTTATCGATGATGAGTATTGTCTGAAAGCGATCCAGATTGCGGCCGATCACTTCGCAAGGAACAAGTTTTATAAATTGCTCTTCCTTAAAGGCAGCGAGACGACGCAACCGTGCGCGTTCGGATCTGAACTGCAGGAGGCGCTCGCGCTCCAGCATCAGGCTGGCCACGACCCGGCGCAGCCGTTCGTTATCCGTCCTCAGATCCCTCATGTCATCGAAGTAGTGCACAAACCGCTGTAAGGGCGCAAAGATGACGCTCAGCGTCGTCTGCGCAAAGCCCACCTTGGTTGGTTCTGGGAGAATCAGGAGAATGAAAGAAATCAGAACGAGGATACCGAGTATCGTTTTGTCCCGGTGCTTGCGAAAGAGTAGATCGAACAGTGGCATACTAGTCGTTCACGCTGTGCATCAAGATTCTGTCGTAAGCATGAATGTTGTCGAGAACTTTGCCTGCCCCCAGCACGACGCACGACAAGGGATCGTCAACGACATTGATCGGCAAGTTGGTTTGTTCCTTGAACAACGTATCCAGCCCCTTTAGCAACGATCCGCCGCCGGTCATAACGATTCCTCTATCCACGATGTCCGCAGCCAACTCGGGAGGTGTTTCCTCGAGGGCCTGCTTGAGCGCTTCCACGATTTGCGCGATCGGTTCGGCCAGCGCTTCCCGTATCTCCTCGCTGGTCAACTTCAGCGTCTTTGGGATGCCGGCGACGAGATCCCTTCCCTTGACCTCCATCGAGAGCTCTTTCACCAGGTTCGCCGCTGTTCCGATCCGCATCTTGATTGTTTCCGCGGTCTGCTCTCCGATAAGGAGATTGTACGTCTTCTTGACGTACTGAATGATCCCCTCATCCATTTCGTCGCCCGCCACCCGGATCGAGCTATCGGCAACGATCCCGTCCAGGGCGATGACCGCGATCTCGGTCGTGCCGCCACCGATGTCGATAATCATATTACCGGCGGGTTTGTCAACGGGCAGCCCGACACCGATCGCGGCGGCGATCGGCTCGCTTATGAGAAACACGTCTCTGGCACCGGCGTGCTCGGCGCTGTCGCGCACCGCGCGTTTCTCCACCTCTGTGATTCCGGAGGGCACCGCGATGACAATTCTCGGTCGAATGAAGAGCTTCTTCTGCTGCGATTTGCGGATGAACTCCCGCAGCATCATTTCCGTTATTTCGAAGTCGGCGATCACGCCGTCTTTGAGCGGCCGGATTACTTCGATGTGGTCGGGGGTCTTCCCTAGCATCGACTTTGCATCGGCGCCGACAGCGTAGGCCTTGCGCGTACCCGAGTCGACCGCCACGACCGACGGTTCGTTGAGTACGATTCCACTGCCTTTGACAAATACGAGGGTGTTGGCCGTGCCAAGATCAATGGCAACGTCATTGGATAGAAAATTCGAAAACCACGAAACCACCACCGATCACTATCCTTTCCAGGGCTAAAACACGCCCGTCTCTTTCAGGCTTCTATAACGGCCGGCACCGATGATCACATGATCGAGCAACTTGATCCCGATCAAGTCACCGCACTTGGCGAAACGCCGCGTGAACTCGACATCCTCCTGGCTCGGCGTCGGGTCTCCCGTCGGGTGATTATGCACGAGAACGATCGACGCCGCACTCGCGGAAATCGCCGGCTTGAGAATCTCCCTCGGGTGGACGATCGAGGCGTTGAGCGACCCGATCGAGACGGTTACCACTTTCAGGATCCGGTTCTTTGTATTTAGCAGGGCAGCTTTGAAATGCTCCCGATCAAGATGTTTCATTTCCTCCATGAAGATTCCGGCAATATCCTCCGGACCCCGGATCGACGCTCCCTGCCCACCGGGAACGCTGGCAAATCGCTTGCCGATCTCGAAGGCTGCCGCAACCTGACATGCACGAACGAAGCCAATCCCCGCCGTCTTCTTCAGATCGTCGAGGCTCGCGCGGCCCAGCGCCACGATGTCTCCAAAACGCTCCAAGAGGCCGTAGCCCAGCGCCAATGCACTCGCCTCTCGTGTCCCTCTACCTAGTACAATTGCCAGCAACTCGGGAAGCGACAGCTCCGACGGGCCATTGTGATACAACCGCTCACGCGGGCGCTCCTCCACCGGGAGTCGCTTGACCGACATACGGGTTTCCATACCCACCACCTCACTTCATCACAACCTGAACCCGTTCAACGAGTTGGAGGCTAGCACCAGAGCCCGTCCGGGGGCAAGCGTTTTATGCGTTTTGGCGCGCCCTGACGGGGCCTGGCGGGCGCCCGAACGAACAACTCAAGCGAGCGCCGCGATCCGGCGGGTTGTCGCCAGCTTGGGGGGAGCAAGTGAGGTCTTCCGTCGCAGAATAACGACACTTGGCCCGCGGCGGGCGCTGGTGCTATATTGGGTCGCGATGGCAAACAACCTGATCGTCCAGAAATACGGAGGCAGCTCGCTCAGCACCCCCGCCCGGATCCGGGAGATCGCATCGAGGATCGCCGGCCGGGCAAGGGGGGACGCGAGGATCATCGTCACGGTGTCTGCGATGGGCAAATCCACCGACGAGCTGCTCGGGCTGGCCTACGAGATCACACCGACACCACCCCAGCGGGAGCTGGACATGCTGCTGACCGTGGGTGAGCGCGTGTCGATGGCACTCCTCTCCATGGCGCTCAACTCGGTGGGGTGCCAGGCGATATCGTTTACCGGATCCCAGAGCGGCATCGTCACCGACGTGAGCCACACACGGGCCACGATCGAGGAGATCCGTGCCGCGCGGATCGAGACCGAGCTGTCCAGGGGCAAGGTCGTTATCGTCGCCGGATTTCAGGGCGTGAGCCGCGAGAAGGAGATCACGACGCTGGGCAGGGGCGGGTCGGACACGACGGCGGTCGCGATGGCGGCGGCGCTGAACGCCGCGCAGTGTGAGATTTATTCCGACTTCCCCGGTCTTTACACAGCGGACCCAAGATGGGTGAAGTCAGCGAGGGTCATTCCCACAATCGGCTACGATGACATGCTCGAGCTTGCCGTTCTGGGCGCCCGGGTGTTACACTACCGCGCGGCCGAGATCGCCCGTCGGTATCGGGTGCGGCTGCGTTTGCTCTCCAGTTTCGAGGAAGCACCGGGCACCGCCGTACGGGGAGACATACCCATGGAAGAAACCAAACCCACGAGCATCACCTGCAACCCCGATGTCACGCTCGTCCGGCTGCACGCGGGGCGTGCGAGCGCAAACCTCGACCATCTCACCACAGAGTTGTCCCGGTCCGATCTGCAGATCTTCGGTTACTACCGGGAGTCCTCCGGCGAGGGCACCGTGCTCTCACTCGTGTTGAACAGTGACGAAGCAAAGGAGCTCGAGGCGCGTATCGGCGAGCTTCGAGAAGGTGGCGTGCGAATGGAGACGCGCGGTGATCTCGGCACCGTCTCGGTCGTCGGCAGCGGCTTTGCGTGCAACGCAGGCGTGATCTTCAAAATCGAGCGCGCGCTTTCGAACGCCAATATCGATGTGTTCCGGTCACACGCAACGTCACTGTCGGTGACTTCTGTGATCTCTCGCGAAGACTGCAAACGCGCCGTCGATGTGCTGCACACCTCGCTCTTCGAGAAGAGCGGCGACTAGGCCTCACCCATCTCGAGCCCCAAACAGCGGATCTGTTCACGCGCAAATTCGACCCACTGATCACTCGGATAGCTAGCGACCATGTGCCGATACAGGCCATCCGCCCTGGCCGGGTCGGAAAACGTGTTCCAGTGCAGCCCCGCCGCCCTTAGCAGGGCAAAGGACGCCTCCGGATGCTGCGGATAACGATTCGCGAAGTTCTCGTAGGCAGTCACGGCCAGTTGCGGCTTCAGGTTGCGCTCGAGCCCGAAGGCAAGACTCAGGTGGTGATCGCAGCTCAGCGCAAACGAGGGGGATCCGCGTAGCGCCTCCTGAAAGAGCGCCTCCGCCTCACCCCGCTGCTGCTGATCGAGCAGCATTTCACAGGCCTGCCGGTAGTTCTTCGCCGCACCGTGGTGGTTGCCCGAAAACACCATTGCGCGCGCCAGCGCCGCGTACACCCGGGCGTCCCGGGGGCGCTGAGTCAAATAGCGGATAAAGGACCCCTGAGCCGCGTAGGGCTCGCCCTTTTCCATATAGGTCTGCCCCTCTCTCAAGAGGGATTCGATCTTGCCTTGCCGGTGCTGGCCAAGCGCGAAGGCGACCGACGCACCCCACAGGAAACCGCTGATGTGGTTGACATAGGCGACCTGCGCGCTCGCCGTCTCCGTCTGGACGACCCCACGCACGACCTGCAGGATGAACCACAGGGCGACTGCGAATACCGCGGGGATTTCCAGAACCCCCCCCCGCGTGAACGCCTGGAGCGGCATGAACGCCCAGTATGCCAGCCGGAGCTTGCTGCGGATAAAACGCACGCTGAATGCCCCGAGCAAACCGGCAATCGCCCCCGAGGCGCCGATGATGCCGATCGCCGGGTCACCAAGGACGTGGGTATTGAACAGACCCTGAGCGTAATTGCCTATCCCCGCTGAAGATAGGTACACCAGCGCAAACGCCAAGACACCCACCCGGTCTTCCACGTACCGCCCGAGGACCACCAGATAGACGACATTGCCGAGCAGGTGCAGGAATCCGAAGTGGAGAAACGCCGACCCCACCGATGTCACCGGATTGGCGTTCTCCGGGACGTAAATGAGGTTATAAACGTCAACCCCGGGCAGGTCCGGAAAATACCGTACAAGCACGAATACGGCCACGCAGATCACCGTATACGCGGCCGTCATGACTGGAAATCGCTCGAGCTTCGCGTTGAT
>CBDVBZ010000057.1:0-21439 GCA_965372355.1 uncultured bacterium
AACGCGAGCAGTTTCGCGACCAGCGCGAAGAACTACGCGAACAGTTGCGTGAACGGCGCGAAGAACTACACGAACAGTTTCGCGAAGAGCTGCGTACTCAGCACGAGGTCCAGCGTGTGTTGCAGAGAGATCTCATCGATGTCGGTGTCGCCCCTTATATTGTCCCGACGCTGAGCCCCGGATTGATCGGCGAGATCAACGGCGGTGGCGTGGAGATCCGCCTGACATCGATGAGCGGCAGTATCTATGTGCGCCGCGGGAAGTGACTATTTCAACCCCTCTATCGGCACCTTGTCGAAGTCTTTGGGGAGCTCGAAGAGCGTCGGATCCAGATCCTCAACGCGTATCCCGGTGACATCGATCCGCATCATCTTGGAGCCCTCGTCGAATATCAGCGACCGTACGGGAAACCCCTCGATCGGGGCCTTGAGGTCTTCACCCCACAGCTTGGCGAACGACGTGAGACTGCCCCCGAAGTTGCCAAACTCCTCCTCGACCACGTCACACAGGGCAAAATCATCCGGGCCCACTCCAACGGTTTTGAAGTCCGTCGTCCAGTATTCCGCATTGTCGAACTCATCCTTGTAGTATTCTTTGTATTTGTCGCACGTCCATTCGCCGATTTCTTCCCCGCTCCCCACCTTCTTGTACCCGATGTGCTTCGATTCTCTTTCTTCGAGCATTCTCTTCATCATACGAATGCCGGCGCCGTGTTGCTGCATAACGTTCTCACGCTGCTCGCGTGTCATGCTGCTCAGCTGCCGTTCGATCATCTCCACCCGGTCCCGCATCTTCCCTTCCATCTTCTTGGCATCCTTCGGCGACATCTCGCTGTACTCCCATTTGGACGAATCGATCTCCCAAAGAACCTTTTCGTCCCGCCGGAAGATGGTAATGTGCTCATTCTCGCCCGACTTCGTTTCTACGCGGCCGAAATCCTTGTCGATATACATCGTACCCGTCGAGTTCTCCATTGTGGGATCATACGCATGCGTCTTGAACTCGATGACGATCCCCGCCAACGCGATCGAAGGAACAACCGCCGCGATCAAAGCGATCATCGTCAGGATGTTGAGTCGTCTCATCGTGCCACCGCCTCCTGGGTCGGGATTGTAGAAGAAATCGTCCGGTTGCTTCCGGCAATCATAGCACCACGTTACGCGCGCGGGAACGTCTAAATGGGCGGATTGTGGTCTATTCCCCGGAGCGGCATGCTATATTATGTAATAACCTCTCGATCGTCAGGAGGGGCGCCATGAAACACGGAAAGCAGGATGCCGGAAAGGCCGCGGTATGGACGCGCCGCCTTCCGGCTTTTTTGTTGGCGGGTTTGCTGGTCTTCGTGAGCTGTTCCGACGATGGGGTCTCTCCTGCCGGTGGCGGCCACGACCCCGTGTATAACGACGACGGCGGCTTCGTCATCACGTACGGGATGCGGGGCAAGCGGTACAACCAGATCACCTTTCCGGCCACCCACAACTCACACACCGTCGGCAGTTTCTGGTCGGAAGCCTGTGTCTGGGGGACCAAGAACCAGGGCCTTTCCATCGCGAATCAGCTCGCAAACGGCATCCGGTACATCGAGTTCGACATCAATTGTTATTTCAACCTCTGTCATGGCGGGATCCACTCCCCTTTTGCGTTGTATGACCAGTTCGTCGTGATACGCAACTTCGTCAAAGCACATCCAAAACAGGTTATCACCGTGCGCATCAGCGACGTAAACCGCGATCCTTGCACGCTATCGCTTCACGACATATACAGTGGTGTCAACGACCGCCTGCGAAGTTCAGGCCTGGCTCCGTACGTGTTCAATTTTGACGGCTCGAGATCAGACAACGATCTCGCAGCGTGCTATGTGCCGTCGCGGTGGCCCACAGTCGGCGAGATGATCGACTCGGGCAAAAACGTGATGTTTTTTCATAACAGAGACTTTGGCGACTTTGGCGTTTTCGACGAGGGTCTTTGCCGCGGCCTGAGCTATGGTGACGCCAACTTGTACTGGTTTTATGCCGCGACCCATCTGGAACAACTCTGCATGCTCATGCCGATATGGTCACCACCCCAGGAGAGACAGAGGGAGGGGGCCAACCGGTTGTTCTTCATGGAATGCATGCCGGACGTCTGTGATGCGGGAGATCGCGAGTCGGCCTCGAAGAACAATGATGGAAGAAGGCTCTATCAGTTGGCCAGGCAACACGAGAGAGAGCTCCTGCTGTCACAGCAACGCGCGGTGAACTTCATGTCCGTGGATTTCTTCATGTCGTCACCGGCGGGCACATTACCCATAGACGTTGTTGATGCCTGCAACCGACTGAACTACGAGCGATTCGGGATCAACTGGCAAGGAAGCGATTGCTTCTGGGAGCTGTATCCGCACGAATTCGACGCCAGCAAAGTCGAACACATCAGCCGGATCGCCGCCCTGCGCGCCGAGGTGGGTGAGGTCATCAGCGACCACAGAAACAGAATCAACCTAGACGGACACGAGGACAGGGGTGACATTGTTGCGACGACGTACTACACCGTCGTCAACCGCCGGACGGGAGGCGAATACGATTGGAAATGCATTCCCGAGTGGGCGGTGGACAACGACCTCTTCACCCGCTGGTGTGGCTCCAGCAGCCGCCCCGATCATACGTGGGGTGTCGATCTGGGATCGCGCAAGCGTATCGACGAGATCGCCATCGCGTGGGAATTCTCCCACAAGGCTCCTGCTTACAGAGTCTACGTGTCCAACGACGACGCCAGGTTCGCTGAAGGTATTTCCAACGACGAGCTGCTCGATGACAACGGCTGGACGACCGTCGTCGTTCAGTCGTCCGAGCGCCCGAGCATTGTGCCCCCCGAACTCTGGGACAGAAGAACCATCGACTTTCTGGATAGTGTGCGTTACCTCAAGATAAAGGTGACGGACGCCGATTCGGAATACTGGCCCAGCTTCTGCGAGGTCAGACTCTACGGCCCCGCGAATTAGTCTTGACCGAAAAGCAAAGCGGGCTGCCAAAGTCTTCCGTTGTGAATGTCTCCCAGATCGTCACGCTGGATCGAACGCACCTGACCGAGCGTGTTGGCACACTGACAGACGACCGGCTTCGCGCCGTCGAGGCGGGTCTGCGTTTGGTGTTGTTGCTTTAGGACAACCCGCGGCGAGCTGCTATAATGGCGGCGTCCCCGATGCGAGCGCGCTCCGGGGGCCGTCGCGATGCAACCGGTCATCAGGACTAACGATATGAAGACCCGCCTCGCTCTGTTCGGCCTGATCCTCCTCGGCCATACCATTTGTGCGGCCGGCACACTCCCCAAAGAGCCGGAGTTCGACAACGGCGAGTACATGCTTGACCTCGTGACGAATCGGTTCAACCGGCTCTGGCGCGAGATCTACGATGCGGGTGACAACCGCTTTCGCTTTCGTCTGGGAAGCAACAGCTTCGAGCAGTGGCTTTTCGAAGAGGAACTCAAGTTCTCCACCAACCTGCTCTCACGACTCAGATTTCGCTATCGCCACGCCCGTCTGTTTCGCAACTCGAGCGAGCAGCTCGCCGATGACTCGTTCGAGTTCGAGCTACGGTTTTACGGCAACAACTATCTGTCTTTCTTTGCGACGCCGACGTTTTTGAAGGCGGAGAACTCGATTGGCCTCATGCTGCAAAACCGGCGGGCGGTAAATCGGTACTCCATCATTTTTGTCGAGTTTCCGGAGGCCGTGCGTAACTTCACCGAACGCGAGAAGGGCGGCCCGGATACACTGCTCACGGTATTCACCGACAAACCGATTCGCCTGGGTGTGAATATCCGTGAGCGGATCGGATCGAATGTGTGGCTTCGTGTGGCCGGAGAGTATATCCCGTCGTTCGAGTATGCCGACGAAATCAAATCCACCGGCCAGACGATCGCGAAGGAACGCATCAAGGCCGCCGGCATCACGGGATGGACCGAGTATGTCTGGCACGAGGAGCGCGACTTCAGCGAACAGACCGCGCTGGGGCTGGATTGGGGGTACCGGCGGGAGGAAAGCTCGCGATGGTTCGCCGGCGCGTCCGGTGCGCCGAGCATGATCCCGGGCATGCCCGCGGCGTCCTCGGTCGATCCGGCACGCGACGCCTCGGACCTTGCCGGACAGCGGGCGCCACGGCTTCTCGAAATGGAATTCGACGACGGTCTCTTCGAGCGGGGCGTCGATGACAGCGTGCAGCACTGGGAAGAGAAGCGCATCCGTCTCCAGCCCTATGTGTGGCTCCATCTGACCCGGCGTTTGACCGCGCGTGCAACGGTCCGGGCCGAGCGAAGAGAGATCGGATGGACGAATGTCGACGGGGAAAGACACGTGCTCGAAACGGACTATCTCGTCGCGCTCGCAAGTCTGCGCTTGCATCTCGGGTCGCGAAGGCAATCGATCATCGAGGGCGGTCTGGCTTCCGAGTTTCGCAAGCGCCGCGAAGACATCGACGGCTCATCCGATACGACCCACCACGACGACCACCGGGTGTTTTTCTTGTTCGAGTACGCATTCGACGAGTCCAAACGTGTCCGGATCACCGAGGCGTTCGAGCTCGACGGCGAAGACGTCGGCGACCTCCGCATCCACGACCACGGCTTTGTGCAGATGATCTTCGGGTTTTGAGGGCAACCTCAGTGTCCGCTACTGGAAGCAAAAAGACCGATACGACACCACGAGAGCACCGGAGTCCCGCGAGAGTTCGCTCAATCGGTGGACGACCCAAGTGGGAGCCACATCGCTCATCCTCGGTGTGTATTTCTGAGTCGCGACCCCGCCGGACGCTCCGCGATCTCACACTATAAAGAGGCAGGTTATTCGTCGGGATCCGACGGGTCTGTGAAGTACTTCTGCGCATCGGCGTGCGAATCGAACGCCCGGAGAATATTGTTCAGCTTCGCGACCCTCATGATCTCTTTCGAGCGGTCGCTCACATTGATAAGAACGAACTTTCCGCCCTCCGCATCGACCATCTGATGCCACGACAGAATCATCCCGACGTACGTGCTGTCGATCCATTCGACGGACGAGAGATCGAGGAGAAAGTGGCGGTTGCCCTGTGACAACTCACGCTTGATCGTCTTTCTCAAGAAAACCTTGAGCTCGATGTCCGGGTTCGATGGGCCCTCATCGATCTTCTCTTCGCGATCACTTATATGGTAGATGCTCGCCCGGGCGGGCGTGGACTGCGGCAGTGGCTTTATCAGTACGGTCTGATTCATTTCAACCGGATCGGTCGTGGATCTGTGTTTGCGGGTCGCTAGGTCGCGTCGTCCAAAAGGTGCTGCCGGGCACCGGCCGTGGTTTCGAGCACCTTGATAACGGTGTCGAGCCTGGTGATCTTCATAACCTCCCTCACACTATGATGGAGGTTGGCCAGCACGAGACGCCCCTCGAGTCTCGCGGCAAGGCGGTACCAGGATAGCATAATACCGACCTCGCTGCTGGACACCCACTTGACGAAGGCAAGATCGACAATGAAATCCTTATTCCCCTGACTCACTTCCTCTTCGATTCTCCCGTGGACATAGTCTTTGAGCGAGACACCTTCGTCGGGCCCCGTGTCGATCTTGTCCTCGCGTCCGCCCTCACCCACATAGTAGAGACTTGCCCTGCCGGCATCGATCGGGGGTTGCACCTTTATCAGTATGATTTTGCCCATGCCCTGGTAAGTGGTCTCCGTCAGCCGGTCGGTCCGAGTCGTGATCTCAAATAGACCACCGCTTCGTCGTGCGCTTCAAAGAAACGAATCCCAAACACTCCTGTGGGATCCAACGTGTTGAACAAAGGCTTGAGACCAGCGTCCGCTCCCAAGAGACACGCGGGACGCTTCTTCCTTCTGTCAGGGTCAAAAAAGGCGACCAGAAACCCCGAGCCATAGTCGCCACCATGATATCGAAAATCCGACAGATTGAGCAGTATCGCATCCGCGTCGTTTTCCGCCGTCGCCTTCTGGATCACGCCGCGGATCTCCTTGTCGTCTTTCCAGTCACCGCCGCGGAAGACGATTTCCACAATCCGTCTGTCGGGCGTGGAATCGACTACGATCGTCTCTGCCTTGGCCATAAACAACACCTTAACAAAGGTCTAAACGTATGTCAAAACGGAATCCTGGGACGGACGGATGGCCCGACGGATAGCCCGCTCTTGCCCTAATCCGCAGTAGCAGTTATCATCGATACATTACCCCCCCTCCTGGAATGAGTCCACTCGAGAGGTCGGCATGCGTATCGGAATCTCGATCATCTGCTGGCTATTGACACTGACCGCTCCAACGGTAACCTGGGCGTCGGAGCCCTTCGCCAAGGTGGGGACAAACCTCTGGCCCAACGTGCTCACGCGGCCAAACGGCGCCCGTGGTATCGCGATGGGTATGACCGGTGTCGCCGATCCGGCCGACCCGACAAATGTATTCTACAACCCTGCCGTGATTGCCCTCGTTGAAGGGATCGCCGTCACACAATCCTATATCGATTGGAGGGACCATCCGAACATCAAGCTAACCGCGTGGGACCTGGGCGCGGCGGGCGTTTATCGGTTCCCTTCGAGAGGCTCCACGACCTGGCGGTTGGCGGGATCGATTCGCTTCAATCGCCAGACCTCAGAGTTCGACCCGGAACGCACGATCTTCCTTCCGTCCGGTACCGGGTCGCACATCGGTGCTTCAAACGATTGGTACGCGAACCTGACGGGTGCCGGTGGCGTTACGATCGATCGAGTCGATATCACACTCGGTGTTTCGGTCAAACCGACACGCGTGGAGATCGTAGATAAAGCGTTGACCGGTGTCGCGTTCGATGTGGGAACGCTGGCGCGTGCGAGGTTTGGTGACAGCGGTGGCTACCATGTAGTTCCGGCTGTGGGTGTTAGCGTCTTGAATCTCGGCAACAACCTCGAGAATGACGAGGGGACCTTCGGCCTGTCGGTGACAATGCCCGAACGGGTGCGGCTGGGAGCAAGCGTTCGTTTTGAAACACCGGGGTTGAGAGGGGCCGAGATGCCGTTTGTGGCCATCACCGGCAACGGTGAACTAGTACACACGATGGATGGTGATCGCAGCAACAGCAGCTTCTATGGCGGTGAAATTGCGTTCGTCGATGTCGTCATGCTCCGCGCCGGCCATCTGGCGGACACGACCGAGGGCAACACGACGTACGGTGTTGGTGCCGCGTGGCGTTTTCACAGAGTCCGCTTTGGATTCGACTACGCCCGCGTTCCCGATCTCCATTTCCGCTCGGCAACGGGGTCGTCCGACATGGAGTCATACGGCGTGTGGGTTCTGGTCGGTCACTAAGACCGAGTGTGTCGAAAAGCTGGTACCCGGCCTTCGCTCGGTGCTACCATACGGGCCATGGCCAGGCGCAAGAAGACCACGAAGCGTAAGGCGAAACCCGCCGCCCCTTCCACCCCATCGCCGGAGGCCCCCGGCCGTTGGCTGAACCCCGGCACGATCCTCATTGGTATCACTATCCTGATCGTTGTGTGCTACCTACCGCTCCTGCGCTACTTCTTTGCACAGGATGATTTCATGTTGCTCAACGCCTCCGCGTATCACCTGGGGGAAGAGCTCGCCAGGACGTTCGGGGCCGTCCCGTACCATTTTCGGCCGTTGACCGAATTTCTCTACTTCGCGGGCGCCTACAAGATCTTTGGTCTCAACGCGACACCATACCACGTCATCTCGCTGCTTATCCATCTGTGCAACACATGGCTTGTCTATCTTCTGCTTCGCCGGTTTCGTGTATCCGATGCCCCCGCTCTCGTCGCCACCGCGCTTTTCGGACTAAGTGTCGCATGGTTTCATATTGTCGGGTGGATCACGTGCATCCAGCAACTCGTACCGCAGTCGTTTGCGCTTCTCTGTCTGTTGTTTGCCGTGGATGCCCTTCGCGGCGGTTCGGCGGGCCGTTGGGCGTTGTCCATCACCGCGTACGTGTTGGCGTTATTCAGCTATGAGCAGCAGGCGCTCCTGCCGCTATCGATTCTTTTGGTCGCCGTGTTTGGCCTGGCCGGTGAACGCGTCTCGATCCGCGACAGTGTCAAAAGGCTCTGGCCGTACTTCGCTGTTCTGGCCGTTTACATCGCGGTCCGGCTGTTCTGGAAGGGAATGCCCGACGAGGGGCGTTCCGAATTCGTCTATGGTATCAATGTCATCGACAATCTGATGACGTATCTCGGCGGGATGACGGACTTCTGGCCCGCGGTCACCGGCCTCATAACATACGAGAGCTATGAGTTCCGGCTGACACACATCTTTCTCGGCGGCTTGATCGTCTATCAACGCCAGAAGGGCCGATGGCGGGAGGTCGTGTTCGGAGTCGTCTTCACAGTGACGATGATTCTGCCAACGCTGTTTCTCGTTCGTCATTATTACTACTACCACACGTACGCCGCCAGTTTTGGTGCGATTTACCTCCTCGCCCTGACGTTCGAGGATGGATTCGAGTGGTTGAAGCGCCGCCCTAGAACGGGCGCACCCCGGCTCCGGCTCGCCGTTGCGGCGGCCCTGATCGTCGTGATCGCCGGTCTCTCCTTCTGGAAGGTACGCGCAAACGAGAGGCGCCTCGACACCCAGGAGTACCCCAACTATAGCTTTGTCCTCAAACGCGCAACCTTGGCGAAGCAAGCCTACGAGGATTTGATGGCGAAGGCGGGTAACATGGAAGGCGTGCGAGAGGTACAATTGCTCTACGGCGATCCCGCGGAAATCACTGACCAGGGGTTCGTCCCGTTTATGTGGGCGCTCGCCCACGGTGATGCGGTGAATATGTTCTTCGACAAACCCGATCTCGAGGTCTCGATGGAACCGCGCGTAGGCACTGATCCAAACTCATTCGAAACACCCGAACGCCGTCTCTTCTACTACGATCAATCCGGGAATATCTACACAGCCGCCGAGGTGCTGCGGGCTAAAAAGCTCGAAGACACGCCTATTATGGAGTGAGTCAAAGGGCTGCCTTCATCCAGCGTTGCACCATTTGCACAATGCGCAACTTTGTTTCCGGCACTCGCAGGCGGCGTCACGGTTGCGTGACAGTACCAAAATCGCCTGGCCGCACGGTACGCCCCTTCGTGTGTCAAGTTCCGTTGACATAGACGGGGACACTAAACGCCCGGGCATGCAATTTGCGCTATCGGTCAATCGGGCGGCGGAGATTCGCCGTGCAGACCTGACAAAGGCAGTTTTTATGGGACGTGAGCATAAAGAGTCCGCTATGAAACACCGATCTCAGCGTGCTGAGGCAGCAGGCGAGACGCCATCGTCGGCAAGCATGTCGGACAGCCTGAAGAATCAGTCTCATATCAACTGGTTGATGCTTGTTGTTGCCGCTCTCATCAGTGGATTCGGTTTGCTCGTCACCGTGCCGCCACTGGTCAACGAATCACTGGCTCCTCATTGGGCATGGGCAACACCACACATGATGTTGATTATTGTCCTGACCCTCTCGATGCTCGCGCTGGTCGGGTTATGGCACCAGCAGCAATACCTTGTCGTTATGCGCGAGCGACTCGACCAGTTTCGCGTGGATGTCGAGACAGACGCAAAGAAAGACTCCGCTCGTCTCTGCGCGCTTCTTGATGTCACGAGTCTCATGGCGTACGACGTCGGGCTGGAAAGTGTCATCGATCGGATCACGGATACATGCGCTGGGGTCTTCAACTGCGATCACGTATCGCTCATGCTCTTCAACGAGCGTAGTGAAACACTCGTGGTCAGAGCCGTAGGTGGCCGGTTGGCGAACCCCAACGTGCTCGGCGCCCAGCAGAAGCTGGGTGAAGGCATATCGGGTTGGGCCGCCGAGAGACGAGAGGCGTTGTTGCTCGCACAAGACTCTGATCCCAGCGACTACCCCGGGCTCGAGTTCAACTCCATCACGATCTCCGCCGCGATGGTCGTGCCCGTCGTTCTGAACAACGAGCTCGTCGGCGTGATCAACATCAACACGCAGTCAAAAGCAGTCGACTATGACGAGAACGATTTGAGAGCGCTTCAAATGTACGCCGAGAACGTGGGCGCGTGTATCCACAACGCGCAGAACCACGACCGTATGAAACGGACGATCCGCGAACTCGAGGTCGCCGTTCGAACTCAGGACAAGAAGAAGTCGACGCCGGCACACGCCGACTCCCGCTGATCCCTTCCTCTTTCAAACCGCTCGACTCCCCGACTCGATTTCGGTAACCTCAGGGCCAACCCACGACCTACTGCTCCACCCAAAGAGGAGGCACCGATGAATCCGGGCACGACACCCGACAAAAAAGAGTTCGCCGATGTCATAAAGCTCGTAGCCGGCGCGGCAGCGGCGTATCTGGATGAGTTGCCCGAACGCCCCGTCCGATCTCAGCGCTTCGAGGCGGCGGCCAGGGGGTTTATCGAGCCCATCCCGGAGAACGGACACGGAGCGGTTCAGACGCTTCAGCGGCTCGTACAGGAGGGCTTCGATGCAGCGGTTGGCAACGGTCCACGTTTTTTTCACTTTGTCATGGGCGGAGCAACACCGGCCTCCCTCGGCGCCGATTGGCTGACAACGGTACTCGATCAGGTTGCCTATGCATGGGTGTCATCACCGCTGGCCGTTCAGCTCGAGATCGTGAGCCTGTCGTGGCTTCGGAATCTCTTCGGGCTCCCCTCGCAATGGGGCGGCGTCATGACAACCGGTGCGACGATGGCAAACTTCGTCGGGTTGGCGGCGGCAAGACAGTGGTGGGGCGAGCGCAAGGGCATCGATATTTCCGAAGACGGGTTGTCGAGTCTCCCCCCCGTTCCTGTTTTCTCGAGCGGTTACGTTCACGCAAGTGCGGTGAAAGCGCTCGCGATGCTCGGGATCGGCCGCTCATCACTGCGTAGGCTGACACGCGACAATCTCGGACGGCTCGATCTCGATGCTCTGGACCTGTCACTGCGCGCGCTGGATGGCGCGCCCGCCATCATCATTGGCAACGCGGGAGAAGTAAACGCCGGTGATTTCGATCCGATCGGTGATCTTGCCGATATGGCCCGGAAATACGATGCGTGGCTCCACGTCGACGGCGCGTTTGGTTTGTTTGCGGGCCTCAGTCCGCAGACGCAGCATCTCGTCGCCGGCACCGAACGGGCACATTCGGTCACGGTTGATGGTCACAAGTGGTTGAATGTCCCGTACGATTGCGGATTCTCCTTCGTGAGCAACCCTGCCCTTCTCGCCCGCACCTTCACGTACACGGCGGCCTACCTGCCCAAACCCGACGACCCTCACCCCAACATGGGCGCAATCGGTCCCGAGAGCTCGAGGCGTGCGCGCTCTCTTTGCGTCTGGGCGACGCTGCACGCATACGGTCGAACCGGCTACCGGGAGATCGTCGAGAAACACCTGGCACTGGCGCAGAGGCTCGGCGAACTGGTCACCGAGGCACCCGATCTGGAGCTTCTGGCAAAGGTCCAGATCAATATCGTTTGCTTCCGATACAACAACGGGGAGAGAACGGATGAGGAGCTCAACGACATAAACGAGAGGCTCGGGCAGGCGATTCTCGAAGACGGCCGTGTCTACGTCGGCACCACACACTTCGGCAACCGCGTCGCGTTACGTCCGGCGATCTCGAACTGGCGTTCCACCGAGGCGGACATCCAGATGCTCGTCGATGTCGTTCGTGAGCTGGGGACAAAAATGGCCGGCGCTCGAGGTGGCAACTAACCGTTGATATCGAACCCTTCCTCGGTAGGCACCAGGATGTTGTCGGGTACGGTCGTCGTGCTGGTCGAGCTCGACACCACAACACAGTTGGTGGCCTCGAACGCGGCACCCGTCTTGAGCGATCCCGTCAGCGTCAGCTGCTGCGAGTCGCTACCGTAGAGACCGTTCACATCGACGAACAGATCCTGGATACGGAAGAGCAGGACGATATCTTCATAGCCATCGCGGCCACCGCTCGAGCAGGGACAATCCACACCGTCACCCGGCTGACTGACATCCTGGTACTGCACGCGGACCGGTACGGCGTTTTCCAAATAGAGCGAAGCCTCATCGACATCCCGCACCTTGAAGTGATCGGTGCCCAATAACGCAACGGTCACCAAATCCTGCATTCGCGGATCAAACGTGCTCGGACACACGCCGGGCTCGATATCGATAAACGCCTGCATCTCTTCCACCCATTCGTACAGCATGACGTTCGAGCCTGCCACCGCGCTGCCGCCCTCGTCGACGACGGCGACAATCAGATCCGTACCCGGCGACGCACCGCGGTAAAGAAACGTCGCGCGCCCGGACGAGTTGGTGCGAGAGCTCGATGTCGCGCCGGCGTGAGGGCCGGACACGATTCTTAGTTTGACTTCGATTCCGGCAAGCGGCAGACCACCGCTGAACACCGTCGCCGTTACCTCACCCTCTGACCCCACGGCGCCTTTCGCGGCTGAGGATGTCAACTGCACCTGGTCGACCGGCTGATTCGGCACGGCAACGCCGCCGCCAAGATAGACCGGGGACGACGCCGTGCGAGGCGGCGTGATGCCTCGACGGGCAACAAAACTTGCGAAGAACAGATTGTCGTTCTTGGATGGATTCGCGGTCTGGATTTCGATCTGCGTATCACCCGGCCTCACGAAAGGCGTAAGATCGTAGTACTCATCGTCGCTCGTAAGGTTCTCGGGTGTCATCGTCGCATTCGAAGGGTTGGCCGGGTTGTCCGCGATCCCACCGACCGAAACGAGAGCACCTGCCAGCGGTGACCCGTCGTCGGGACCACCCGCGGCCGCGGTGAGACGGCGGCCGTTGACATCGATGACGGTATACTGCCTCGTCTCCGTGCTGGTCTGCATACTGAACGAGATCCCAACTCCCATCTCGAACCGCGCGGTCGCGATATCCGACGGGACCGGTTTTGACATCTGGATCGTAAAGCCGTTGGCGGACGCGCCATGGGCGCCGAAGAACAGGCTGACGTCATTATCCACGGCCTTATCCACAAGCTCGAACACGACCGCAAGGACCACACCGTCCACGAACTCGCTTCTCTGCTCGGCGATTTCCACGATGATCGTGCCGGGTAACGCGCTGTCCATCTTCTGCCGAAGGAGGTCGGTGACCTCCGCAAGCGCATTCCAGCCTCCGACCACATTCGGGATCGAGCGGTCCCACATCACCCGACGACCCTCGATGGTAATCTCTCCGTCGTGGATCTCGCCGCCGTTGTATCCACCGGCGGCCGCGATCAGGAACGCCCGTTTGACCACAGCATCAGCGGGCTTCTCTACTTCGACCGTCCCAAACGACAGAACTGTCCCGATGGCGTCGACGGACAAACGCAGCGGTCCGCTTTCGCTATAGAACGCCTGCAGGCTACGCGCAGCCGAGGCCGCCGTCACGGATTGAGGGGTCAGACCAAAGGTCGCGCCAGGCTTCTCCTTCTTCTTGCGATATTCTACGGCCGCAACAGGGGAGACAACGACCGCAAAAACCAGGAATAAGAGGAGAGAGCACAAGAGCCGACGCGTCAGGATGCGTTTCATGGCTCTCCTTCTATCGAGAGGTAACGGGGAGCACCTAATTACTATATACATTATAACGTTAGCGCGGCCAAGAGTCAATCGCATTCAGACCGCGGGCGAGCCCGGCGCCGCCATCATCCCCGGTAGCCGTAATCCGGATTTGACACCTTCGGCAATGGCATACAACTTGCGGACTTGCAGACCGACTCCCCGTCTATCCTGGCACGTCAGGCAGGAGATTACGAAATTCGTAGCGGGGAGTCTCTCTTTTCGCCCCCTTGCTCAAGCCTGCCGGGTCATCGCCTCGTAGCCGGCCCGGAACACCCGCTCGCTAAAGACCTTGAACGTTGTCTCACCGCGCCGGGGTGTGCCCTCGGGCATGAGCTTGCCCTCGCAAAGCCGCTTGTACATCTCGATGTAGGACTCCGCGACGTTCCGGCTGATCCCCATCGCGGCGAACCCCTCCAGCGTCTGGCCGGCCGTGGCCTCGACGTGCGTGACCTTCTTGCCGATTGAGGCGCCAATGGCCTCTGCCGCCGCGTCGAAACTCACGTCTTCGGGACCCACGAGCTCGACCACATACCTGCCGGACCAGCCCGTATCCTGAATGAGCTCGGCGGCGACTTTGGCGATGTCGACAACGGCGACTGGGGACATGCTCAGGCTGCCGGCGGCGGGGAGATAGATCGCACCGTCCGACGCGATGCTGCCCACCGAGCCAAAGTAGTTTTCCATAAAGAAGCCGGGGCGGAAGAACGCGATGTCCGCGTCGATCTTCTCGAGGTTCTTCTCGATCTCGGCCAGCCCGCTGATCGGACCGTAGCTCTCACCCAGGTGAGCGGCCACGCTCGACAGAAGCACCACGCGCGGGATCTTGTTCGCGGTGATAGCCGCTATCGCGCTGTCACCGACCCGGCTCTGGTGGGCGCGGTAGTCGTCGCTCGCGAAGTCCGGCGGGACAACGAGAAAGAGCAGGTCGACACCCTCTGTGGCCTTTTTGAAATAATCCGAGTCATCCAATGAGCCCTTCCGAGCCGTCGCGCCTCGATCGGTGAACGACTTGACCTTGTCGGGATCCCGCACGAGAAGAACGAGCTCGTGACCGCCGCCGAGCAGGTGTTCGGTGACGGCGCTGCCCACTTTGCCTGTGGGCGTAGTAATGGCAATCTTCATCAGGGACTCCTTTGTCTTTGGAAAAATGGTGTCGGTTGGGCGAGAAGCAGAACGCTCAGGCTCCAGTAATATACACAATCGGCTCGGCCACGCAAGAAGCCCCGACAAACCCGCCGGGTCGCGTGCAACCTTTTGGCCTTGGCGATATCCACATCACGCTTCTCGACGCCATGGTACTCGACCTGAAATCGAGAAACGGCGACATCGACATCCCACAAGCGCTGCACGTGGATATCGAACTCAGAGGTGACAACGTCTCGGTTCGGGGTGGCCCCCTGAACAAAGGAAATATTTCCCGCCGCGGTGTCCAGGGTTCTCTGAACGACGGTGGGCCGCTCGTTCGCGCGAAGAGCAACGACGGACGGATCGTTCTCAGGCTCCAGCAGAACCCGGTGCGCTATCTTGCTCCCGCGGGACTCTCAGTAGAACCCGGCGCGCTATCTTGCTCCCGCGGGACTCTCAGTAGAACCCGGCGCGCTATCTTGCTCCCGCGGGACTCTCAATAGTCGAGAACGTCCGCGTTCTCTTGCTTTTAGTGATCGAGGCCGTCTTGCTCCAGCGCTCTCAACAATCGAGGACGTCTGCGCTATTTTGCTTTTAGTGTCCTCGCCGCGCGCGCGTAATCCTTGGGCTTGACCCAGATAATCATGCCATAGCGCTTCTTGCCGGCGCACACGGCATCCGCCGCCGTGACGTTGATTCTGTTGTCGGCGAGTTTCTGAATGTGCCGCGCCGCGGCCCCAATTTCGTCCTTTCCCGTGATCAGAAACCCTTTCTTTGTTTTGCTGAGACGCCACCCGTTTCTCCGCGCTACACGCCTGACGGCCGCCATGTCCTGCGTGACGAAGTCGAGCTGCGCTTTGCCCCCTCTCGCGGGAAAACCGGTAAACGCGGTGAGATTGACGCCTGCACTCTTGAGTTCGGATAGCACCTTGGCACCCTGGCCCGCACGACTGCTGACCTTCGTGTTGCAGTAGGTCACCTTGCGTACACTGTCTGCCATCGGGAGACTCCTTTCGAAGACGGTCCGGCTGTCTTTCGAGCGGGCCCTGTAACACCCGCCGAAGTACTGACAAATGTCATATTTTCATACACAGGGAATCTCTGACAAGCACTTTTCGCCGTCGGCGTGCGGCGGATCGCTTTACGCGCCGGGGTACATTGGCTATCATTTCAACCGAGACCGTAATGTCCTGCGTTCACGCAGGTTGTAGACCCGCCCAAATCTATTGAAACCACGGGGGTTCCGCCCCCGTAGTCAGTATGTTCATGATTCGAATCACCGATGCAATATCGATCGATGACGACGAGATCCATCTCGAGTTTATTCGAGCGTCCGGTCCCGGCGGTCAGAACGTCAACAAAGTCGCGACAGCTGTGCAACTTCGTTTTGATATCGGTAGTTCCCCATCCCTTACCGACGATGTGCGCGAGCGGCTGACTCGGCTCGGCGGCAAGCGCGTCACCGAAGACGGAGTGCTGGTGATCACCGCACGGCGTCACAGGACGCAACGGGCCAACCGCGAGGATGCCATCGAGCGGTTGGTGGCCCTCGTTCGGCGTGCGGCACACAAACCTAAACCGCGGAAGGCGACAAAACCTTCGGCGGCATCCAGGGCGCGCCGTCTCGACGACAAGAAGCGCCGGGCGAAGATCAAGGATTCCCGCCGGCTCCCCCCGCGAGACGACGAGTAGATGTCGGCGAGCCCGTGGGAACGGCGTGTGAAATGCGATAAGATGGCTGCAATCTACCCTAAGAAGGAGGCGGTGAAGATGAACTTTTGGGACTCTATTGCGGCGCGGAGAACGTCGTTCGCTGTTGCTTTGGCCGTGTTCGTCGGTGTAGTGGCGTTCGGCGGAGTTCAGGCAGACGAGGGAATGTGGCTGGTGCAGTCGCTGGATAAGGCGCCGTTCAAGAACTGGCAGGGCCGGGGGCTCGAGCTGGATGCGAAGGAAATCTACAATCGCAAGGGCGCCGATGTCTGCGATGCCGTGATCAGATTGGGAGGCGGCACGGCATCCTTTGTGTCACCCGAAGGGCTTATCGTGACCAACCATCATGTGGCCTTTGGCGCGCTGCAGCGCTCCAGCTCGATCAAGAGCGACTACATGCAGAACGGATTTCTGGCCGAAACACGCTCGGACGAGATAGCGGCGTTAGGCTACGACGCCTACGTACTCGAGGATACAAAGGACGTCACAAAAAAGGTTCTTGGGGCCACGAAGAAAGACATGACCTACAAGGAGCGTTACGACGCGATTGAAAAGGTCACCAAAGAGCTCGTCGCCAAGGCGGAAAAGGGCAAGGATTTGCGCGCGGAAGTAAGCGAGACATACGACGGCGCACAGTATGTCCTGTACACGTACTTCAGGATCAAGGATGTCCGCATCGTCTATGCGCCCCCCGGCCCGATTGGTGTATACGGAGGAGAGATCGACAACTGGATGTGGCCTCGCCACACGGGTGACTTCTCGTTTCTCCGCGCCTACGTAGCGCCGGATGGCAAAAGCGCATCCTACTCAGAGGAGAATGTGCCCTATCAGCCAAAGAAATACCTCGCGTTTTCGACCGCTCCTCTCAAGGAGGGCGACTTCACCATGGTGATCGGATACCCGGGCAGAACCAGCCGTTACCGGTCGTCGTATTCGATCGACTACGCTGTGAGCAAGCATTACCCCTTCGCGATCAAGCTGCGTGAGGATCTCATCGCCATCCTCGAAGAAGAGTCCGAGAGAGACCGTGGTTCGGCGATCAAGATCGCCTCAACCGTCCGGGGTCTGGAAAACGGTTACAAGAACAACCAAGGTATGCTCGAGGGCCTGCTGAAGTACGACCTTCTCGAGGCCAAGCTCGCCGAAGAGAAGACACTCAAGGAATACATGGCCGCGAATTCCGACATGAAAAAGAAATACGGCAGCCTCTTCGACGAGATCGCTAAGCTATATGAGGAGTATCCCAAGTACGCGCAGCAGTACGGGTTGCTTAGGTACATGGCGTACTACGTTGGCGCCATGAGTTCGGCGCGGACGATCTACAAGTGGAGCGCCGAGCAGGAGAAGAAGGACATCGATAGAGACCCGGGCTACATGGCGCGTGATGAGGAGAATCTGCGCCGGCGGCTCGAAATAGCAGATCTTCGCTACGATGAGGACGCCGACAAACGTGTGATGGCGTATTTTATCAGGAGGCTCGCCGATTTGCCCGAGAGTCAGCAACCCGCCGCCATCAAGGCGATCCGCGGCGATCACGAGGGAGAAGAACTCGACGCGGTCATCGCAAAGGTCGTGGAGAAAATGTATGCCGGCACGAAGGTGCCAAACAAGGAAGAGCGGCTCAACATGTTCGGCATGTCGAAGAAGGATCTGACGGCCCTCGGTGACCCGGTGATCGAGTTTGTCGCCGACTTGGAAACGGACAGGGAGCAGTACAAGGAGAAATCCGAGACCTTCGAAGGCGCCGTCAGCATGCTTCGACCAAAGCTCATGGAGCTTCGTGCCGCCCACACCGGCAGCGCACTCTACCCGGATGCCAACCGGACGATGCGCATGTCGGTAGGTGAGATAAAAGGCTACTCGCCGAGGGATGCGGTCACGTATGACTACATGACGACGTTGAACGGTATGGTTGAAAAGGCCACGGGCGAGGATCCGTTCGACGCGCCGGCCAGGCTCATCGAGCTGTCCAGGTCAAAGGACTACGGCAACTACAAGGATCCCAAAACCGGTGATGTCCCTGTGTGTTTTCTCTCCACCGATGACATCACGGGTGGCAACTCGGGCAGCGCCGTCCTCAACGGCAAAGGCGAGATCATTGGCCTCGCGTTCGATGGCAACTACGAGGCGATCTCGGCGGATTACCAGTTTATCCCGGCGCTGACGCGCTCGATCCATGTGGACTCGCGTTACATTCTGTTCATCATGGAGAAGTTCACCGGTGCGGACACGCTCCTCGAGGAGTTGACCATCTACCCGCAGGTGAGCCATATGTAGGGGCAAGATAAAGGGGTCGAGTAAGGTCTTCTGTCGGATCCCTTGCGCAGGAGCAGGCGAGGATCCACCGCGGTGGCGCCGAAGGTGCCACATCGGAGCGCGGAGCGTTAGCGAGCGCGACGCGGTTAGCCAAGCGAAGCGGGCGCAGGGTCCGAAGAAGAGCCTTACTCGCCCCCTTGTCCCTCACTCCCTACTTCACATACCCAAGAGATCGCAGTTTTTCCAGGAGTTCTTCGTCCGCGTCCGGGCGGACCTTCGGCGCCTTGAGCATCATGCCGTCGGCGTACTCGATGGGAATCCCGGCCGGATCCGGATCGCTCTTGATGAGTCTGAAGAACTCCTCGGATGCCGGGGTTCTGACCCATGTCAGGAGAGATAGTTCACCCGGATCCATCGCAAGATCATAAACACGCTCACGACGGGGCTGGTTACGTGTCTCCAGATCAACCCGAATCAACCATTTCGTATCTTTGAAAATCATGGAACGCCACTTGTCGCCCTGGGCGTACACCGGCCGCGCCTCTATCTCCTCGTCCAGAACCTGCCCACGCATCTCGGGCAGTGTGTCGATACGCGCCAGGCTGAGGATTGTCGGCGCAACGTCCACGAGAGATACTCTCGTTTCCACACGCCGGCCCCGTCGCTGACCCGGCTGACGAATGGCGAGCGGCACGTGAGTGATTTCCTCATAGACGTGATACCCATGAGTGAACCACTGTTCGTGCTCCATCATGCTTTCCCCGTGATCCGCGGAGAAAATGACAACGGTGTTATCGAGCAGATCGTTCTCTTCGAAGAACTCCAGCAGCTTGCCCACATGGTAATCCATGTACGCAATTTCCTCGTCATAGAGATCGATGTAGATCAACCCGTCCTTCACCCCGGGGTATCGCTGGTAGTCGGGCACTCTCTTTTCGTCGATGAGCTCTTTTCCTTCATGCGTGAAATCTACGGGCTTTTCACGCGGAGGATTATATGGCCCGTGCGGATCTTGGTAGTGTATCCAGAGAAAGTACGGCTTCAACGGATCGTATGCCGTCCTGTGCCACGCCACCGCGGCGGCCGTCGTCGGTTCCGCCGTCCTCTCCCACACCTTTCTGTGGGGCTCGGGTTCCGTAATGTAGTCGTCGTAATAGTCAAAATGGGGATTGAGATCCATCGCCTCTTCCGTAAGCACGGTATTGGACACGATGCCAGCCGTCTGATACCCCGCCGCTGCCAGATGATCGCTGACCAGCATCATCTCCTCAGGGACCTTCTGTAGCATGAGCCTGATACCGTTCTCCTGCGGAAGCAGACCGGTAAGGAAACTGACGACGCTCGGGGCGGTGTTGGTCTCGGTCGAATAGGCCCGTTCGTACACCGTTCCCTTTGAGAAATAGAGGTCGATGTTGGGCGATGTAGGCCTCTCGTAACCATACATACCGAGATGGTCGGCACGAAGTGCGTCTATGGTCACGAAAAGGAAGTTCGGCGGTCCCTTGTCCCGGCCACACCCTGTCGACAACAGAGTCACCGACAGGACGACGATGAGTGCAACAGCGGTGTTCTTTAGCAATGCCATACGGAACTCTCTCGTGCCAGCGAGCCAACGACGATGTGCACCACTATTATCTCACATTGACTCTTGAAGCTCAAGCCGGTACGAAGTGGGAGACAGCATCCTTGAAAGAATTTGCGCACAACTCTTGACGTTACCAGAAATGGCCACCAGTGCCTTTGCCCCTATGGACCGATTCGGACGAGTGATGTTCGGTGAACGTTGTTCAGACGAGAGCGCCGCCGCACGACGAACCGGCGCCGGCCGTACAACCAAAGCAATGGTTGCCCGTGACGATACGCCGTTTGGCGTGGATTGCGGGGTCGAAGTCACGAATGTGGGTTGGAGCACCGTGGTCGACGAGAAGCTTTAGCGCCAGGTTGAAATCGCAGTCGTAGATGTTGCCTTCCCAATCAACGTTGATCTGGTGCCGGCACATCAGTCCGTCAAGCGTCGTCGCATTGAACGATTTCTCGAGAAGCTCCGTGTACTCGTGCAGCTTCCCTTCCTTTTTCAGCACGCCGACGTAACGCCCGATCGGCATGTTCGTGATAGTAATCAGTCTGGTAAAAACAATATCGAAGCGCTCCTTGAGCTCACGCCGGTAGTCGGATTCGAGACCCGCCTGGTCGGGCGGTAGATAAGGGCCCACCGGATTGTACACGAGGCTGAGCGGCAGATCCGGATCCGAGCCGTACCCGACCGCATTGAGCTTGCGGATCGCCTCGACGCTCCCCTTGAAGACTCCTTCTCCCCGCTGGCCATCCACGTTCTCTTCGAGGTAGCACGGAAGCGAGGCCACGAGCTGCACGCGGTGATCGCGAAAAAACGCGGGCATCGTCTCCATCCCGGGCTCCAGAAGAACCGTCAGGTTCGTGCGAACCATAACGGGGATATCCGCATCGTGAAGGATCTTGATAAAACGACGGAGATCGGTGTGCAGCTCGGGGGCGCCGCCGGTGATATCGACAAGCCTGCAGCGGGTGCGCTTTGCCGCATCGATCACCAGCTCGAGATTCTCCCAGCTCATCATCTCTTTTCGCAGCGGAGACGACGCCACGTGACAATGAATGCACTGGAGATTGCACTTCAGACCGATGTTGACCTGGATGGTCGAGACATCCTGACAGTGAAGGTCGTCGGCCGTCGCCGCCCTCACCCGCTCATCGAAATGGTTCATATTGCTGACTCCTTAATACGACGGGCCCAAACCCGTTCTCCCAATATAAAGGGGTCGGCGGAAGTGTCAATTGCTTACAGGCGTTTTGTG
>CBDVBZ010000058.1:0-20449 GCA_965372355.1 uncultured bacterium
GTAGGCAGCACAGCGACGCCGTCGGCATTCAGTACCGTCGACACGGTTTCAATGACACTGGGATCTTCTGGTTTTACCCGACGCATGGATGTATAGACGAGAAATGAGCTGGCTAGCCCTCGCTGAGCTTCTTACGGTATTCCTTCAAACGTGTCTGCAATCCCTCATCCCCGAGTGAGAGCATTGCGGCGGCCAACAACGCGGCGTTCTTCGGACCGTTCGAGCCGATTCCGACCGTGGCCACCGGGATGCCACCCGGCATTTGCACCATCGAAAGAAGCGCATCCACACCTTTGAGCGCACCGGCGGGCACTGGAACACCGATAACCGGTTGAATCGTGTGCGACGCGACCACACCAGGAAGGGCCGCACTGAGTCCCGCCGCCGCGATAAAGATCTTTATGCCCTTCTGCACCGCCTCGTCCAGATAGCCGCGCAGACGATCCGGCTGACGGTGCGCGGACAGTATCTGCTTCTCCCATGGGATATCGAACTCGTCCAACAGATCGTACGTCGGCGCCATATGGGAATCGTCACTGCCGCTTCCCATCAGTACACTCACCACAGGGCTACTCGTCATGCTCTCCTGTCCTCCTGAACATTCCCTTTCGGGACGAGATCAAAGGGCCTTTTTTCCGATATCGGTTCTGAAGTAGGCCCCGGGGAACTTGATTTTTTGAACGCCTTCGTATGCGCCCTCTATCGCGCCTGCCAGGTTGTCATTCCACGCACTAACCGCAACCACTCGGCCGCCGGAGGTCACGAACCCATCGGGATCGCGCGACGTCCCCGCATGGAACACAACCCGGTTCGCCGCCTCGACCTCTTGCAGTCCAACCATCCGCTCACCCGTATTGTACGATCCAGGATAGCCTTCCGACGCAACGACAACCGTCGCCGCGAAACGACCCTCGTGCAGCTCGACTTCGTCCGGCAGTGTATCGCCCGCCGAATCATAGAGCAGCTTAAGGAGGTCACTCTTCAAGAGCGGTAGAATCACCTGGGTCTCCGGATCACCGAATCGCACGTTGAACTCGAGCACTCGCGGTCCCCGGTCGGTCAAGATCATTCCGGCGTAGAGCACACCGGTAAACAGAGTGCCCTCTTCTTCCATTCCGCGAAGCGTGCGCAGCACAACGTTCTGATAGATTTCTTCATGCATATCATCGGTCAGGAAAGGCACCGGAGCGTAGGCGCCCATTCCGCCGGTATTCGGTCCCTGATCGGCGTCGAATATCCTCTTGTGATCCTGCGAGGGAGGAAAGAGAGCCGCCTTGCCGCCGCCACAGATCGAATGGACGGAGACCTCCTCACCGGAGAGAAACTCCTCGACAACCACCCGACCGCCACTGGCCCCAAACTTCTTTTTGACCATAATCTCATCGATCGCCGCTCGGGCTTCCTCGATCGTCTTTGCGATGATCACACCCTTGCCCGCGGCAAGACCATCCGCCTTGATCACTACTGGCAAATCACTAGCGGATACGTGATCCCCGGCTGCCTCCGGATTGTTGAAAACTGCAAAAGCGCCGGTCGGGATGTCGTGACGCTGCATAAACTCCTTGGCGAACACCTTGCTGCCTTCGAGACGCGCCGCGGCCGCTCTGGTGCCAAAACAGCGAAGCCCCGCCTCATCGAAGCGATCGACAATACCGGCGACGAGCGGTGCCTCCGGTCCAACGACGGTGAGATCTATCTGTCGCTCGCGCGCAAAACGAACGAGCGCATCGATGTCGGCGGGATCGATCGCGATGTTCTCGGCAATCATCTCTGTGCCGGCGTTGCCGGGTGCAACATAAAGATGGTGAAGTTCCGGAGAGCGCCCGATCGCCCACGTGAGAGCGTGTTCCCTGCCACCACTGCCAATGACAAGGACCTTCATTTCGCACCGTCCTCATGGATCCTGGGCAGAATAACCGTACCGTGGTTGACCACGGCAAGCCGGTTCGTCCCATGTTTTTCCAAGGCCTCGGCGAGAAACGCCTCCGTGTTAACACAAGACTTGATGCCACACGACAGCAACACGTCGACGTTCATGGCCGAGACCATACCGATTTCGAAACGGTCTGTCAGGTCGTGGAGGGATATCGCCGTCGTGTTGTTAAGCGCGTATTCTTTCCACGCACCTTTCAAAAAGTCCTTCTTCTTCATCTTGAGCGCTGCCTCGAGCGTCGCCGAACCGATGCCTTCCTCGCACTTCGCATAGTACAGGATCGTCCCGCCATCACTCACAGCTCCTGATACACTGCGCATCGCCTTGTGGGATTGCAAGAGATTGATATCGTACGGAAATCCACCCGCGCTCAAAACCACAACATCGTACGGCTGATCAATGGGACGCTCGTAGACACGCCTGTAGGCTTCACACGCTTCGGAGTGCGCACGAATCGGTTCGCCGGCGTTTATAAACATCGGTTCACCGGATGTGTTGCCAAAGAAATTGATACCGAACACACCGTCGAGGGCTTCGAGTGTCTCGCGCATATCCTCATGGATTGGATTGCCGTCGAGGTTGCCGGCGCGGCACTTGTCGTGCAGCCTGACGGGATCGCCGTCTACGAGACTCATCCGGTGATTGGCGATAATCGAGGCCCGATCGGTACTCCCCGGCAGGACCAGCTTGCGGCCGCCTCCAAAACCGGCAAAATAGTGAAAAGAAACCGGAGACAACAAGATCGTGACATCGACATCCCTCAGAGCCACATTGGTGCGAACAGGCGTCCCGCGCTGCGTGAGCAGCAGGGCCGACAGATTCGAGCTATCGTCGCAATCGTGTTCCCGAACACGAACACCAGCGGGTACAGTCGTTCTCAAAAACCCCTTTTCCTCTTTTGTAAGCTTGCGGTGCGTCCCACGGGCAACAAGGATGTTGATCGCCCCGCGATCGACACCGGCATCGGTCAGATATCCGATGACCAGTGGAAGCAGTTTCTCGGAGCCTTTGGCCCGCGTGATATCGGAGATCAGGATGACTACCGAACTGTCGGGCGAGAGGGAGTCGGCGAGCGGAGGCAGACCAATCGGCTTGTTCAGGGCAGCCAGTAAGGTGCCCTCGATATCCGAGAGCGCGGTCGTCTCCGCGGGACCGAGAAAATCCGCATCGATATCCGGAGGCAGTCTCAGCGGAACTTCCTCGGCACCGTATGGTATGGTGATTTCCATCATTTGTCAGCGAGCAGTCACCGCGTTGCCTCGGATACTACTTGCCGAGCGCCGCGGCTATCTTCTCGATGGCGCGGCGAATGTTGTCCTGGGAGTTCGCGTATGACAATCTGATGTAACCTTCGCCGTATTCACCAAACGTCGTCCCGGCCAGCACGGCCACACCCGCCTCGTTCAACAGAAAACTCGCCATCTCTTTCGAAGACATGTTCGTGTCTTTTATGTTCGGGAACACGTAGAAGGCTCCCGATGGTTTGTGACATCGAAAACCCGGTATCTCGTTCAGGCCATTCACGATGATGTCCCTGCGAACCCGGAACTCCTCGACCATCGCTTTGACGCTGTCCTGCGGTCCCTCGAGCGCCTCGATACCGGCCATCTGTGTAAACGGGCATGTACAGCTAGTCACGTGACCCGAGATGCGGCCTATCACCGGCACGAGATCCTTGGGCATCACAGCGTAGCCGAGACGCCATCCGGTCATCGCGTAAGTCTTCGAGTGCCCGTCGAGCAGAATCGTACGTTCCGCCGCTCCCGGCAGCGAGTAGAGACTCTCGAACGGACCGTCGTAGACGATCTGCGAGTAGATCTCGTCCGACATGATATAGAAATCGTATTTGTGCGCGAGTTCGAGGATACCCTTGAGTACATCCCGCGACAGAACACCGCCCGTCGGATTTGCGGGCGAGTTGAGAACGCATAGCTTTGTTTTCTCTGAAACGAGAGATTCGAATTGATCGAGATCGATCGAGAATCCTTTTTCCTCCACCAGAGGCACCGGCTTGCCCTTGGCGCCCAACAGATCGATCGACATCTCATAGTTCGGAAAACCCGGGTTGGGGTAGACAACCTCGTCCCCCGGCTCCACGAGCGCCAGCATCGTATAGGTGATCAGGGGTTTCGCGCCCGGTGAGATCACGACCTGATCAGGCTCGACCTCGACATCTCGATCGCGGCTGATGTGCCGCGCGACCGCGGCCCTTGTTTCCGGCAACCCGACGGACGCACCGTACTTGGTATAACCCGCTTTCATGGCCTTTACTGCGGCGTCCTTTATGTTGTCCGCAGTATCGAAATCAGGCTCGCCGATTTCCAGATGGACAATCTCTTTACCCTGGGCTTCCAACGCCTTGGCCCGCGCCAGAATCACCAGGCTTGTCTCTTTCTCCAGAGCTTTAACTCGTTTTGCGAAGACCTCTCCCGACATAGCTACTCTCCTCGTCGGCTTCGTTCCCGCGGCAGAGGTTTTAAACGGAAAGTAAAGAAGCCGCCGCCCGACCAGCACAATGGCCCTGCCGCATAAACGGGTATTGGCGACTATTTGCTGAGGCTACCAGTCAGCAAAGGCTTTGTCAATTGGTCTATTGCGCAAACAGCCGGCGCCATGGAGGGCACATTCACCGGTACCCGAACTGAACACCGAGATACGTCCGCGGCTCCTTGAGCCACGGTTCGCCGTAGTAGCCGATAAGAGAAAGCCCTCTCTTCAATCTGAGACGAAACCTCAGCGCAACGTCCGAGCCCCTGCCATAGACCGAGGAAAACCCCTCGAATCTGCCGACACCGGGCCGGGAGATGAATACACCCTGGCCCTTTCCCAGCGAGTACGCGGCAACCTGCCCCTTGGCCTCCAGACGACCCAGATTCGCCCGCGCCGTCACGATGATGGTGAGCCCATCCGCGCGCCAGCGCTGCCCGGGTCGGTAGTCAACAACAACGGTATGTGACAATCGCGGGCCGGCGGTCAGAACCACCTTGCCGCGAAACCGGATCTCGCGATCCGACGTCGTCTGCGCCGCCTCGCCAAGAACACCCGGTGGGCCCACCCGCGTGTCCCCCAACAGTGCCACCGAGGCTTCCCAACGGGCTGCGCCACGGGTTCGTCTCGCCGAGACGGTCGCACGGCGGAACCTGCGTCTCTCCGAGGCTGAGTCGCGCGATCCCAACGACGCGGTGATCCGAAGCGATGTGCCCTTGTAACACACTCGGGCGGCGGCCACGGCACCCCGCAGGACGTCACCGTTCGGCGTCGGATCCACGGCGGGGTTTGTGCCGGCGGAGAACTTCGCCGCGTGGTAGTAACGCACCGACCACCGCGGGGAATGACGCTGCGATAAGCGGAGGGCAAAACAGGTGTGCGCACGCGACCAGGTCGCGGATTCGGCGGACACCTCTAACCCGTCGCCGCGATACGATGCGTAGGCGGACACAACGGTTGCGTCGCGGTTGCGCGTGGCCGTCATGCGACCGGAAGGTGTGCCCACCGTCACACCGAGCCTGCTCGAAGCGAGGCGGTATCCGGCGGACAGCCACAGCATCGCGGGCTCGAAACGCCCCATGGTTTCGCCGATCAGAACGGCCTGTCCCATCCACCGCTCCGTCCCGAGCTCGACAGCGAGCCCGGGACGACCAGACCACCGCGACAGCGATGGCGCGGCCGTTACGCCATTACCGACACCGGGGGCGGTCAACATCGAGTAGCCGATGAATCCCCTCCCAAGGACGAGCCGTTCGCCCATCCGCAGTGTCATGTTCCCGACAATTACGTTTCTGATCAGCCGCCAGCGCCGCAGCTGCACGAAGCCGAGCGTTGACCTTCCGTCACTTCGACACCCGGCCGATGCCAGCGAACCCAACCGCAGACGCCCGTTGATATCCGAGCGCGGACCGTGTACGACCAGGACATCGGTTGATACGCGCGTATGCCCGCGTCTGTTCTTGCGGGCTGTGTTGTCTGCCCTCCGTTCCAGATCGGCATTCGGTATCTCCGCGATGGCCTCCGCGGGAATATCGTCGAGTGTGAGCGCATTCTCCAGCGACAGGATTGAATCGCCATGCACAACGATTTGCGAAGACGACGAATCTCCGGCCGGGACGGATCGTGCCGCCGTATGACGCGGCGAGCACGCAGTCTGGCACAGGAGACACAGAACGGCAGCCAAACCCGCGAGCCGTCCCACCGCTATCGCCGCCATGTCAGGAAGACGCTCTTTGACACTCCGAGAAACGGGTGCAGCGAGGCGCCGACGCTCAGGGTTGCGGGGCGGACTCTCAAGGCGACACCAGCCTTCAGAATTCCGGACGAATCGTCATACCCGGCGGCAATAGCCAGGGCCTGGCCGATTCGGACCCACGACGCAAACGACATCTCCACGACGCCGTCCCGTGTAAGACGCGTATGCGCGATGGCGTTTACACCCCGTTGGACGATGAGATACACCCCGGTGTCGGCACCAGGGTAGGCGACGCCGTAGAGCCGAATGTTGTCGATCGAGTATCCCAGCCGGATCGACCGTGACAACCTCACGCATGCCCGCACTCCCAGCGTGGCCAGTCCGACGCTGGCGAACGGTTGCAGGCTCAGCGATTGGTAGCTCAGCGCGACGCCGACCTGAGTGTTTTCGCGCTGAAGAAACGGTTCGACCGTAACCCGGCACTCGCGGCCGACGGTCGATGAGAGAAACGTCGATGACACGAGCGCGCCAACCATCCCGCGTCTTGCGCCAACCCGGACCTGAGTCGTCACGAGACCCGGGATACCGTACAGAAAGTGTTGTCCCGCCTCCACGAGCCGGGCGGAACGTCGATCTGCCCATTGGGGGTCTACGATCAACCCCGTGACTCCGTAGAGACCCACCGCGTGTTCGATGGGATTCTGATACCGAATCTGCCCGAGCGCGAGGGCGCGCCCGGGCACCGTCAAACCGGCAACTACCGCCAATACCCAGACAATCCTGCAACTTTGCGAGAACTCATTGATTCTGCCTCCCACAACCCAACACCACCTTTTTTACGTCACGGTTTCCCGTGCCCAGTCCATAGAGTTCACATGCAACGACGTAGATCCCCGGCGCAACCAGCCGCCCCCCTGCGTCCCTTCCATCCCACAGGAATACAAACGGCAGAGACGTTGAAGACCCCACCTCGCACACCCTCCGTCCTGTCACATCGAAGACCTGCACCATCGCCCGCGAGGGTTCTCTCTGCTCGGATACGGTGATCAGGGCCACCTGCCCGGCCGTCGGGTCAAAAGGGTTGGGCCGAACCGTCACGGCCGCGTCGCGTGGCGTTTCAGAAACCGCCTGCTCGTGTCGCCGGCCGGGCGAGCCACCACCGGCGCTCGTCGACAAGAGCCAGACATGCGGCCGGTCCCCCGGGTAGAGGTCCACCCTCTCCAGGCTCCGACCGCGGGTATCCGACCGCTGGGGGGGATATGCGACACGGTCCACCGGCAGGAGAAAACGGTCCAGCAGAATGACCGAGTCCGCCTCGCCGCCGGCGCCGGTGTGGTTGAGCGACGGCCACGCACCCTCGACTTCGGTGACGATGGCGGAATCCAGCGATGAGAAGCAACCGAGCAGAAGCGTCTCATCCGCCGTGATGACGGCGTGGCCTCCCGGAGGAATCATCCGAGTCGGGGAGCCCACGCGGACCGGCTCATGGGTCCGGTCCCGCATCCAGTGTCCAACAAAGTGATAGGCGGTCGCGCCCGTGTTGAAGATTTCCACATACTCCGCGCAACCGGCGGACGGAAGACTCATGACTTCGCTGATCAGGAGTGGCGGACTCCCCACGCGACGCAGCAGCGCCACCCTGTTGTCTTCGGGCCGATCGTCGTCGTACCGGGCGAACAGAGTCAAATGGTGATACCCCGATGACAGCGTTGTACGAAAGTCGAGCTCGATGCTGTCACCGGCGTTTATCACATGGGGGATCGTCGCACTATCGATTCGCTCCGTGAAGAGCCCGGTCGAATCGGTCACGTCCACGGCAACCGCTCCACTTGCCACGGGTTCGAGACCACGGTTGACCACAAACACCCGTACCGCATCGGGCACCCCAGCCTCGACGGCACGCCGGACGGGCGTGTCACGACCGGGCGTCAACGCGATGTTCCGGCGCGGCTGGTTGAACCGGCCCGAAGAGGGTTCGAGCGCTCGGAGATCCGCCGCGTTGTGATCCGTATCGTGACCGTCGGGATACCGGCCGAGACTCTTGCCCTCCGGCACATCCGGTGCGCTCTCCTGTTCAAAGTAATGGCTATCGGAGAGCAACCCGTACCCAACCCGGTCCGCTTCGACACCGTCGACGACCATGCGCACCGCGTCCGGGCCATTCTGCAGACCGAGCGTCACAACCCGATCGGGTCGCGGCGACACGCGATCGCCCCCGATGACGAACAGCGCTCTACCGTCGATCGTATCGCTCTCTTCCCCCACCCACACAACGCTCCAGCCATCCGAGTTGCCATCATGAAACTCGAATTGGCAACCGGCCAACGTGCGCGGTGCAACACCGACATTTATCAACTCGACGAACTCGTACCCGTCATCCCGACCGGGATGATCGTAGTAGATCTCGTTGATGACTATCTGAGAATAGACGGGGGAATCTGACAGTAAGACGAATACAAGAAGGAAAAGAAAACACCGCATCCACACCACCTCCCACACGGGAGGATACACGACCCCCTGGCCGCCCGCAAGGCTTTGTAACGCTGATCAAACCATACCGAGGCGTTTCCGGATAACCCACTCGATGGCAAGAAGAACGAGAATCAAGACAAAAACGACAACGCTCGTCCGCAGAGCCACTTCGTCCGTGGAGCCTATCGTTCGCGAGTCGAGCGGGATCCTCCTCGCCAGCGCCGCGGCTCCGGCAGCGCTCACATACGCTCCCCTCGACTGGTTCGCAATCCGTTTCAGGTTCAGCCGGTCCTGGGCAACGCGCTGAAACTCCACGGACACCTCGGACACCGATATGTCGATGCTCTCCGAAGTCACTACACGTCCCGACATCTCTGCCTCACCGCGCAGTCGATAGGTCCCTGCAGCCATCGGGGGCAACTCGACTCTGTACCTTGGGTTATCCGAGCCCTCGCGCCGCATCGATAGGATCCTGAGCGGCACTTCGTTTCCATCCGCCTCGACCCTGGCGAGTTCGAGCCGGACGGGAACACCGGTTACCGGCTGCATCTTCTCGTCGAACAGCTCCGCGGTGATGGGAAGCGCCTCCCCCGAGTCGTAGACATTCTTCTGAGAAACCAGCGCGAAGCGCTCGGTATCCTCCCCCCGCGACAGGACGTCCAGCAGACGCGAGGTCATCTCGTCATACATCGTGTTGCCGTCGGAGAGAAACTTCCAGCGCCACAGGGGGCCGACGCTGAGGAGCGCGACACGGCCCTTGCCCACCTTCTGGTAGGTGAATGCGGGGACCCGCTGGCCAACGGTCTCCAGCAACACGTCGACGCCGTTTTTTGCCGCGAGAGGCGTATAGTACCCGAGGAGCGGGCTCCGCTGCTGCCAGTCGGTCTGGCTCAACAACGGAACGAGCTGTGACGTGATCGGATTGGTGCCGGCCTGCGCGCCCGGCCGAACGCTCGTGAACTGTAGATTGAACCGGTGGGGTGGCACGCCGCGAACCGGGAGCAGGTCACTGAGCCGGGCCCACGCCGCCGCGTTCTCGAATAGTGACGAGTGCCCCGGCAGGACCAGGAGGCCGTTCCCGTCGGTCTGGACAAACTTCTTTATCGCATTGGTCACATCCTGCGTCATGAACTCCTCGTTAATCGATACGATGACGAGCGCATCGTACTCGCCCAGGCTCTCGACGAGGTCACGGCTCAGGTCAGACCTGCCGCCAGCCGAACCTCGCTGGCCGAACGTTGAAACAAGGTCAAAATCGAATGTCTGATCGTTGCGGAGGAACTCCGTCAGGAAGTGCAGTTCCCACTCGGGCAGCAGATCGACGATCAGGATGCGGACCCCGGCCTTCTCAGATTCGATAACCACGTCTCTGCGGTTGTTCTCCGCTTCTGCGTCGAAACCGTCGACCACAGCCTCGAGAACAAACACGCGCTTGCCGGCCTCGGCGAAATCGACGGCCATCTCCACATCGATCTCACGGACCCCGGGCGCAAACACCGTGTCCTTCCTCGCAATCGTCTGGCCGCCCTCCAGCAGGCGCAACTCGACGTGCTTTGGGTTATTACCGGAATAGTGCATCGTAACGGCAATAGTGCTCCGCGATGGTGCACGCACTATCGTGTTATAGTCGACGTCTTTTATCCGAACGTCCTCCGGGGCGCTCGTGTCACCCAAACCAACCGCAAACACCGGTACGGGAGGAACATCATGGCGAACCAGGCGGTCGACCGTTTCGACCCCGTCCGAGAGAAGCACGAACCCAGCGATGTTCTCTCCTTCGTGCTTCTTGTGAGCGCTGGCGAGTGCCCGTCCGATCCCTGTTCCCTGACCATCCGCCATCACAACGTCCCTCAACGCGGGAACCAGATCTTGCGAAAAGAAGATCTCGCTGTACCTCCCGCCCCTTGACTCAATAATCTTCTTGAGCTCGCCGGATATGGCAACCGCCGTGTCAAAGCGACTCTCCGACGGATCTCCCGTGCCTGCGGACAGGACCATACTCGCCGACTGATCGACCAACGCTATTACGCGCGCCGGGTCGCGATTGAGCGATTGATAGACGTACCTCGGATCCATGAGCAGAAAGACAATAAGTACAAACGAGACCATTCGCAGCGATGTGAGAAGTATCCGAACCCGGCGGCTCAGCGACGGCGTCGTATTACGGTAGGCGTAGTGCGCCACAGCAAGCAGCCCAAGCGCCAGAACCACTACCCATATGTGAAAGCTCATTCCCATATCATCGCTTCGCCAATCCGCAAGAGCCATGGCGAGTCGCCCTCACGAGCGACCCTACGCCGTCCGAGCTACGGAGGCTTATAACCCGTTGAGCGTAAATATATCCGTTCAGAGGGGAAAGACTAAGGGCAAAAATGGAAGGATGGACAGACGCGGGTTACGCCCGGCCTGAGGCCTTCTTCGCAAAGGCCTCTTTGGCCTCCTGGATGCTCGGATAGGCCTCGAGGATCGATTGAAACTCGAGCAGCTGAAACACCTCGAATACATCACCGGTCATCGCCGCCAGCTTGAGATCACCGCCGTGGTTGCGGATGTCCTTGATCTCGCCGATAAATATACCCCACCCGGCCGAGCTTATGTAGGTCACGCCCGACAGATCGAGAACAACCCTGTAGCTCCCTTTGTCCAAAAGGTTGTTGAGAGCTGTCTCCAAATCACGAGCGGTTGTCGTGTCAAGATAACCGTTCACCTTGATGACAGACACATCCTCAGGACTCTTGGCGCCAATCACGCTAACAACGATGCCGTTTACAGCCATCGTTCAACCTCACTCATCCGGTCGTAGACCTCGGAAACTCACTGCCCGGTTCGCGCATCCGCCGAGTTGAAATCTCTTATCGCCTCAACCTTGTCGGGATAAGGCTTGAGGATATTGTTGAACTCGAGCAAATCAAACACCTCACGCACCTCGGGTCTCATCGCTGCAAGTTTGATATCCCCCGACTCGCGGCGCACCCGTTTTATCTCGCTTATGAATATGCCCCAGCCAGCAGAACTGACATACGTAACCCCGGACAGATCGACAACGATCTTGTAGCACTCGTCGTTGATGATCCTCTGGATCACGTCTTCCAGAGTCCCCGCATTTGTCGTTTCGATTGTGCCCTTGAGATTCAGTAGCACGATCTTTTCCTGCGGGTTCACGTTTTCCTGTGCAATTATCAGCTTTTCCATAACGTACCTTGCTGCTCAACCTTGCAAGAGTTAGTCCAAAAGTGCCCGGAGCAGGAGGTGAATCCCCTGCCCGTCGTTCTCGGTAAGTTTGAGGTTCTTAGCAGCCTTTTTGAAGTCCTTGTTTAAGTCCAGAGACGACCGGAAGGCAGATTTTGCCTTATCAATATAAAGCTTGCATTTCGCAGTGTATAGCACACCCAGATCATTCTGCAAGTCCGCGTAGTCCGGATTCGCATCCAGAGCCCTGACGGCTCTCTCGATATAGCGGTCGATCTCCTCCTCCGAGATATTCTCCGAGTTGAACTTGAGAATCAGATAGAGGTCTAGCGATAAGTGGTTGCTGGCTACATACATACGCTCGTCCAGAATCTTGGCCAGCCGATCGTACGCAATATCGTAATCACGGTTCTCGATGGCCTGCTGGGCCTCATCGAACGCCGGAGAGGCCAAGGAAGGCTTGAGCTGAAGCGTCTTTGAAAGGATCGTCTGCAGACGCTCGCCCAGTCCCCTGGAGAGCTCGTAGTCCTGCTTCTCAACGACGTTGAGACACAAGACCGTTGCCAGATGCAGAAATGCGTCGTCGTAGTACTTGTTGAGCTCGATGGCCTTTTCGAAGGACCGGACAGCCTCGCGGCATTTATTCATCTTCAGATAGGCCCGGCCTATATCGTTGTGCAGATCCGGATAGTTGGGTGAAAGCTCCAGGGCTTTGTTGAACGATTTTACCGCTTTATCCGTGTCGCCCAACGCAACCAACGAGTTGCCGAGGATCGAAAACGCCTTCGCATTCTCCTCGCCGAGCTTGATCGCCTTGACAACCTCCGTCGTTGCCTCACGGAACAGCGACTGACAGTACAAGGCCTCGCTTAGCTTGAGATGCGCCTTGGCGTCCTTGATGTCCGCGAGCTTCTGTCTGATATCGAGGAGTGACTGGATACGGCTCTTCTTCTCCTCGTGGTACTCGCGCACCCGGGCCCGGGCGGCCTCGACCGAGAGGTCAGAGTCGTACTTGTCCACCTGCTTGGAAAGCAGGCTACCTTCGTAGAACAGCGAGGTCACGATCGCCTTCTGCGAGGCGACCAGGTTAGTCTGGACGTGATACTTGTGCCCTTTGGCAACAATCTCACTGCGAAGATCGTAATTGTCCATCATCGGTTCTGCCATCGTCAGTTGGTCTCTCGAATCATTCTACAAGATCTCTCTGGTCAATTTCTCAAAAATCGCCGACGGACAGCAGTGTTATTGCCACCCGGATCAGCTCGTTCCGGCTAAACCGCCCCTTGCCGGCCTTCTCGAGCTCCGTCACCAACGCGTCTAAGTGCTTGAGATTAGAGGGTGTTAGACGCACTTTCACGTCGATCTGCTTGGCATCGATCGGCTCCTTGGGCACGTTGTTCTCGAGCATTTTTCGAACCGCTTCTGACTTCGTTTTCTTGGCATCGCCGAAAACATCACGGCCGAGTGATCTCTTCTTCTTTGGCACGTTGCAGAAACTCCTCGGTTAGCTGATAGTAGTCGAAAGCACCTCGCGACAACGGCGAGTACTCGAATATCGTCCGCTTGAAACTGGGCGCCTCTCTGAGGGAGGTATTCGTTCGAATCACGGTCCGGAACATCTTGTCCGCGAAGTGTTCACGCAACGTGTCCAGAACGTCCCTGGAAAGCCGGGTTCGCACATCGTAGAACGTGGGAAGAACGCCCATGATCTCCGTTCGACTCGCTGAGTAGCTGTTGATCTCGTCCAGAATCTCCACGGTTTGACGAGCCCCTTCTTGCGCAAGGAAGTCCATACTCACCGGAATAATAACCTCATCCGCATAAACCATCGCATTGATATTGGTCAGGTTGATCGTCGGCGAGCAATCACAGATCACGACGTCGCACCCCGTAAGATTCCGAAGAGCGTGTCCAAGCCGGGACTCCCTGTTGCGTTTTCCCGCCAGCATCATTTCTATTTCAGCGAGGTCGCGACCTCCAGAGTCGATCACGTAGAGGTTCTTCCGAACCCGAATGACTTCAACTTCTCCATTCCGGAGAAGATCGCCGAGATGGCGCCTGCCCCTTACATCAAAGGCGACGGCGACATTGCGCTGCGCGTCGCAGTCTATCAAGAGCACTCGATACCCGTTGAGCGCCAGACCATGGGCGAGGTTTATCGCAGTTGTGGTCTTTCCCGTACCCCCCTTTGACGTTATGATAGCGATCTTTTTCAAGAATCGCCCTCGTCTGTCTTCTTCCCGCCCTTTTTGTCCGCCCGGTTTTTTAGCCGCTCCCCGTACTCTTTCCACCCCATGTCCCTCAACCCGGCATCCTCGTTGACGTGTTCGTCCCTGACACCTCGTTCTATGTTCACATCGGTCGGCGACGTATCGAAATCGACAAACTCGTCCTCTTTCGAGCCGTCTCCCCCGACGGGCTCCACGAGGCGTGTGACATCCTCCGCGCGGATCTCCTCAGCCTCGTCCGCCCAACGGCCGTCTCCTCCGGATCGCGTCTCACCCGGGGTCTCCACACCAGCTCCATCGGCACCGGGTTCAATAAGCTCGTCCAGATCCAGAACATTCTCTTCACCGGATCCACCGTCGGTCCGTGGAGCATCCCTCACAACCTTGCCCTGCGGCGCTTCCAGGCCATCGGTCGCCGTCACCCGGTCGGGTGCCACACCCGACGCCGACAGCGCGTCCTCAACCGTGGCAAAGGCAGGAATAAAGGATCTGAACTCGAGACAACTGAAAATCGCATGGAGATCTTCATTCATTTCACACAGGGCGATCTTGCCACCCCATCCACTGACACGTTCGTAGTACTTGGGAAAGATACCCCACCCGACGCTCGACACATAGTCCACATCCCCAAGAGCGAATACGACCAGCTGTGGCCGCGATGCAAGTGTGTTCTCGATCTCCGCATCGATATCGTCGACGGAACTCGCCTCGATCATTCCTTGTATTCTGGCAACAAGACCTCCGTGTGACGCGTCCCACTCGACGCGATTCGTCGCCGAGGACACAGGAACCGCGGGCACTCTGTCAAGCACGTCGGACGTCTCGGGTATAGCAACGGCTCCGGTGTCTTCCACGACGGTCTCCTTCGCCGGCTCGGCCGCTCGACCCGGGTGCACACTCGGCTTGTCCTCTACGCTGCGCGAGAAGTCCTCTATCGCTTCACCCAGAATATCGTACGATGAGAGCACGATATTGAACCCGAGCATCGTGAAGATGTAATAGACGTCGGCATCCATTCCAAAGAGCTTGATATCTCCACCGAGCCGCCGGAGCTCGCGCAGTCGCTCTGTAAACGTGCCCCAGCCACCGCTGCTCACATACTCGATCTGCGTCATATCAACAATGATCCTGGCGATACCGCTGCGAATCACGCGGTCGATGGCCGCCCGCAACCGCTCGGCACTGATCGTGTCGATGATTCCCCGCAGGGAGATGAACGCGATGTCGCCCTTTTCACCGACGGTCGTCGCCTCGATCTGGAGGCTCTCCCACTCCGACCCGGTGACCATACTGTCGGCGTCGGCAACGAACTCGTCGCGAAGCGTCGCGGGTTCATCGCGGGTCTCCGATACCGCCGGCTCTTCGCGGGTTCTTCGGTCCTCTACGGGCTGACCCAGATAGGTCAACGCGTCCTCGATTGTTGCGAAGGATCTGAGGAGTTCGTGAAAGCCAAGAAGCTCATAAACATCATGAACCTCCGATGCCATGCCCACGACAACGACGTCGCCTTCCTTGCGATGCGTCTTCTCGACCTTGCCGACCATCACACCCCAACCACCACTCGATATGTACGACACCTCGGACAGGTCGATGGCAATCTTCGCGTATCCCCCCTCGATGACATCATCGAGCGCTTTCTCGAGCGCGGTCGAGGAAATCGAATCCAGATGGCCGTCGACCCTGAGTATCGCCACCCCATCTTTGCTCTCCGACGCATCGATGCGAACACCTTCGGCGGACTCTATCTGCGCTCCGTCAAGCCTCACAACCTCCTGCGCGCCCTGTCCCGCCGGTACGGCGGTGTCTTCCTTGTCCGCAAGTCCCGCGGTCAGGTCCTCGACGTCCACCCCCTCCCCCGCAACCCCCGCAGCCGTCTCTTCGCCAACCCCCTCCCGACCGGGCGCCTGCTCCGCAGCCCCCTCGCGGGCGACTTCGCTGATCAGCTCCTCGACCGCCTCTCTGCCCGCCTTCGTCTCCGGTACCTCATCGAGCAGTTTGTGTCTGCGTAGATAGTCCAGACGCAGCTCTTTTGTGTTCAGACTCAGACGGCGCAACTCTTCGTAGACCATTTTCTCCGTCATCGCCCGCGGTGCGGTCTCAATCTTGTTGTATTCATCAGTGATGCGCTTGGCGCCAAACTCCGGGTGCTCGCGAATGATCGTGATCAGTCCCTTACGCTCCTGGATATTCACGCGTTTAAAATCCAGATCCTCGCGCAGCACCTTGTTCTTCAACCCGCGTTCACCCATCAGCATCAACCGCTTCTTGTAGCGATAGTACGTCGAGGGTGACACCTTCATCTTCGTGCACGCTTCTTTGACGCTCATGCCCGAAACATCGACCATGTCGAGCAGTTTCTTGCGAATGCCGTACAACACATCGTCTGCCGTGAGCTTCTCTTTGACAGCAACGACGGTGATGTCGTCGTTCTGCGCGTTGCCTCGGGTAAACGCCTTGATATCTTTCTCGAGCACATCGATAAACTCGGTTGGTGGGAGCTGGCCGTTCTCCTTTACCAGTTCGATCAGTCGCTCTTCGCCGTATTGCTCGCGCTTCTCGTTCATGGCCTCGGTCACGCCGTCGGTGTACATGAGAAGCATGTCGTCCTTCTTGAGCTTGATCTTCTCGAGGCTGATCGAGCGCCTGAACAACGTTTCGTCGGGAAGGGCGATTCCCACGGGAAACCCCTTGGGGTTGAGGAAGAATATGTCCCGGGTATTCGCCCTGTAGAGAATCATAGGGTTGTGACCAGCGCTTGCGTAACTGATGATGCGGTTCTTCGAGTCGAGTATTACGTAGAACATCGTGACAAACATGCCCTTCTTCATGTCGTCGGTCACAAAGTCGTTCATCTTCGACATGACATCCGACGCGTTCTTGTTGCCACGTGCTTCCATTCTCAAAGCGGTCCGGATCATCGTCATCACGAGCGAGCCGGGCACACCCTTACCCGATACGTCAGCGACGACGACACCCAGGGTATCCTCGTCGACCTCGACAAAGTCATAGTAATCCCCACCAACCTCCTTCGCCGCCTGATAGTAGGGCGCGATGTCGTACCCGCTGACGGCGGGGTGCTTCTTCGGCAACAGCGCCTGCTGAATCTGTTTGGCCACCTCGATCTCTTTTTGCAGCTTCTCCTGCTCTAGCACACTCTCCTGCGCCCTCTTGAATTTCTCGGAAATCTCGTTGAACACGGAAGCGATGGCTCCGATTTCGGCCGGGCCCTCAACGGATATCTTGCCGCCGAGAGATCCCTGGCCGATCGCCCGCACGCCATCGGTCAGGACCTGGATAGGTTTGACGAACACCTTCACGAGCCCGACGATGAGAAAGATACCAACGGTGAAAATCCCGAGTATCATGAGGCTTGTAAACAGCCTGGGGTCAGGTACTTTCTCGAGAACCACGCGTTCGTAGATTCCAAGATGCACTCCCCCGACCGTCAAGACCCCACCGTTGCCCTGATTGCGCACGCGGACGGGATACTGAATGTCACGCACGACCTCACCCCCGAGGATGTACCTTCTCCATTCTATGTCGTTTTCTTCCCTCAGGAGGAGTTCGGCGGCCGGCGTCGAATACTCGGTAAAGATCTCGTCGATATCGCCGGATGACAGGATGGTCCCGTCTCTGTCGACGACAAGCGCATAAGCGAGATCGCGATTGCCCTCGAGCATCTGACTCACAAACGCCGTCAGCGTTGTCTGCTCGACCGAGTAGATCTGTGGGTGGATCAAGAGCTCTTTGCTTTTATTGGAAAGGTTCTCCGCGAGGCGACGCTTCTCCATCCACTGGGTTGCGTACCGTTCCTGGAGCGTCGAGGATTGGCGGAAGTATATGTACGCGCCGATGGCCGCTATCAGAACAAAAAAGCCAAGGCTGGCCCTCAGCGTAAATTTGTATCGGAGCGATCCCCTCCACCCGATGTGAACCGGCTTGAACCCAGCGATCGCAGTGTGACTCCGCTTGGCGAGCAACAACACATTGCCGCTCTGACCGGCGTTGTACTCCACGCGGTCCATGAGCCGATTGATGAGAAATACACCCAGCCCACCCTTCTTGCCCGTCTCGACGTACTGGTCGAGGTCGGGGTCCTTAACCCCAGTGAAATCAAAGGGTTCCCCCGTATCAAAGATGCGAACAGTAACGTCGCCGTCCGCAAATTCGGCTCGCAGCTCGATACTACCGGCGTCCTCGTCGTACGCGTGCTTGATGATGTTCGTGCACGCTTCGTCGACCGCCAGTTTGGTGTTGTTTGTCTCTCTTTGGCTAAAACCCGCTTGTTCGCAGACGTCGGTGATGAAATCCCTGACGAGGGCCAGTTGTCCCTCATCCGCGGGTACAGTAAGAATGCGAGTCGAGAGATCTTCTCGCACGGCGGGGGCTTGGTCAGACATCGTTACGAGCGTCCTAGTTCTTCGAGACGTTCCTTCGCCTCTTCGATATTTCTTCTCACACTCTCGTTCGTCGGATCAATCTCGAGGATCTTCTCCCACTCGGCGATCGCTTCCTTGTACTGATCCTTGGAGAAGAACTGCATGCCTCGCAGATAGTATCGCCTGATCGAAGCCTCTTCCTCTTCCGTCAGCGGCGTCATCTTGCGTTTGGTCATCGCCTGCAGCGTCCGCGCTTCCTCATGACCCGGCTCCAGACCGAGCAACTCCGTCAGGCCATCCATCGCCCGCTGATAGTTGCCCTGGTTAAAATCCTGCAACGCCGCCTTGTACAGGTTCACAATCCGCAGCTGCATCGCAGCCTCTTCGAGATTCTGGCTTTGATCCTCGATCTTGCGACGTATCCTGTCGATCGACCTCTGTGCCTCGGTGTTTCCGGGATCGAGAACCTGCACGTTGTTCCACTCACTGACGGCCTGCGTCAGGCGACCCTGCGCCTCGAGCTCTCGCGCGTGGCGGACATGGCCGGCCAGCTGCTCGTCGATCTTGCCCTGCGTTCTCCGCAGATAGTCGTTGGCTTCCACGTGGGTCGAGTCGATGGCAAGTATGGCCCTCCACTGCTCGCGCGAGCCCACGTAGTCGTTCTCCTGATAGAGGCGCAAGCCCTGCGAGAAGTGCGTGCTGATAACGGTCTGCTTCTCCAGATCCCTCGTCGCCGCCGCCTGCTCATTGATCAGCGTCTGACTCAATGCCGCGATCCTGCCTGTGGCCTCCGGATCACCGGGGACATACTCCAGAACGATTTTCCATTCGTCGATGGCCAGGGGCAGTTTGCCGTCTACCTCGTACTCCACGGCCAGATCCCTGTGAACCTGGACTCGTTCGTTGAAAGCCCGCTGGATCAGCTCCCGATCCCGCTCGGCCTGCGCTTCGGCGAGACTCTCTCTCTGCTCGTAAAGCGTTTCACCCCAACGAGCTGTGAATGTGACCGCCTGGTTGCTACCCGCGGTTTCCCTGTTCAAGAAAGCATAATCGAGACCAAACGACCGAATATTCACGCCCAAACCGAAGGTCACATCACTGCCATCCAGACCGACCCGAAGCGACACATGCCGGGCAAACGCGTACTCGACGCCGGCGCGGAAACGCGTATCGGCCTGCTGCGGGATATCGGCCTGGACCATCACGCGAAACGCCGACCCGTTCCTCAGAACGCGGGTGTAGCCCAGACCCGCGAGCACAGTCTTCGGGATTTCGTCTTCCTCCACCTGCAGCTTGTAGGCCGGGCCGACGAGATCCTGCAAGTTGATACCTACGGCCAGGCCTTTCGCAAAATTCGGTTTCCAGTCAAATCCGAGATCGACGCCCGCCGAGGTCCCCGAGAGTTCGGCGATCGTCTGATTGGCGATCTTGAAATTCGCACCGACACCGATCGGACCGGCGAGGTTTTTCTGAAAAGCGTACCCCAACAGCACCTGGGTCTCCGAGTAGTTCTGGGTCCCTGTGGGTACGCTGGACGCGTCAAATCCATCGAAATCCGACGAGACACGGAGAAAACCGATGCCCCACGCTCCCGCGCCAAGCGTGGGATACACGGCGCCGAGATACGTGTACGTGGCGTCGGCAAAATCACTGAAGAGGGGCATATACATCCCCATAAGCTGCTTCTCCTGCACGTTGCGCAGCGCCGCGGGATTCCAGTACAGAGAGCTGGCATCGTCTGCGACGCTAACGAATGCGCCACCCAGACCAATCGCCCGCGATCCGGCTCCCAGCGAGAAGACGCTCCGTGTGCCCCCATCCTGCGCCGCGGACGTCGCCGGCATCAACATCGCGAGCAACGCAACGCCCAGCGCGATTCGTCTGCTTGCCCGCATCACGCTACGACTCGACCCTCTTGACAGGTTTATCCACATCATTACTTCGCCACCGCAATCTTGAATGTCGCCGAGTGCGACCCGGCCTCGATCCGGCACACGTAGATACCGTTCCTCACCTTGTTGCCCTGCATGTTTTTCCCATTCCACTCGACCTCCTGTGCGCCCGC
>CBDVBZ010000059.1:0-20255 GCA_965372355.1 uncultured bacterium
GTCAAAGTTCTCGCGTAGCTCGTTCGAGCGCTCACCGTGCCCCATGATGGGTAGGGGGGCGAGTGAGGCCCTTCCTAGGGACCCTCACTCCACTTCGCTCCCTTCCAGGACAGGCGGCTAGCCGCGGGTGGCGCCGTCCCGCTCCGGCGCAGCGCCAGCGAGCACGGGGGGGCTGTTCGGCGATCCCCTCCGGGGACAGGCAGGACCCGCGACCGGCCGAGGATCATCCATGGAGACATCCCTTGATCCTTGCAGCGGACGCCCCAGAGACCGGACATTTCTAAATGTGGCAAAACCGGACATTTCTAAATGTGGTTTACACGCCCCAACAACCCCAATTGACCAAACCAGCTAAATCAGCTACATTCGTATAGTTATGCGTGTTCTTCGACGATTGATTCGCCCAACGGCGGGAGGTGGTCCTGTATGAAGCGCTCTATACTAGTGGTGGCGGTGGTGCTCGCAGCGGCCGTCGGGATCGTCCTCGTCACGAGCGTAAAGCGCGTTGCAGAGGACGAACACGGTCTCCGCATCTATAGCGATGGCAAAACGAGAGCGTATCCGCCGGGCACCTATTTCGTGCCACCGTTCTCGGGTCAATTCCTCAAGTTTCCGCTGGGCTCGCGGGAGATGCGATTCCCGCCGGAGGGTGTCTGGGAAGTGTTCACCGCGGACGGGACCCTGGTCAGGGTGGCGTTGAGCATTCGCTCCGAGTTCCGGCCCGAATCGGGTCCCTTTATCCTCCGAACGCTTGGGCAGGATTTTCTTCCGGCGCTCGAAGCAAAGGTGAAGGAGTCCGTAGAGATCCAGACGGCCAGGTTCATGGTGCCGAATGACGGATCGATGCCGGAAGACTACCAGGCGGCCGTTATCGATGACATCAAACAGACGTTTGTCAGCTGTCGGATTCTGCTCACCGAGTACAGATTCGACCCGTGGGACGTCGGCGCCGTACCCCAGGTATCCGTTGACCCCGAACCCTTGCGAAGAATCATATTCGTCGGTGTTGACGGTGCGGACTGGAAAATCATCGACGATCTCATTGCGAAAAACCGTCTTCCGAATTTCGAGAAGCTCGTTCGAGAGGGGACAACTGGAAAGTTTCGTTCGATGGAGCCGATGCTTTCGCCGCTCCTATGGACGACTATGGCGACAGGCAAGCTTCCGGAAGACCACGGCATCCTGAATTTCACTGTCATCGATCCCAACACCGGTAACAAGGTGCCCATCAGTCGTCTATATCGCAAAGTCGACGCATTCTGGAACATGCTCAGCGACTACGACCGCTCGGTTGATATCGTTGGGTGGCTCGCCACGTTTCCGGCGGAGCCGATCAACGGCGCCATGGTGACCGATCGCGTCGGGTATCTCGCCTACGCGGACGCCGGAGATACGGGGATGCGGGGCAGTGTGTCGCCCGAGGAGCGTCGAAGCGAGATCACGGCCCTCGTCGTCGACAGCGAGTCGGTCACGTGGGAGGAGTTTCGGCAATTCGTACGAATCGACCGCGAGGCCTTGCTTGAAAATCGTTCGTTGGCCTTCGATCCGCAAAACCCGGTCAACAACCTGATCATGCTCTACGCCTCGACGCGGACGTTTCACCGGATTGCCAGTCATCTCGCCGATGAGCGGCCGGATTTCCTGGCCGTCTATTTCGAATGGCTCGATGCGGTCGGGCACCTCTTTATGCACTACGCGCCCCCACGTCAACCGGAGGTCGACGAGTCCGTCTACAACATGTACAAAGATGCTATCACCGAGGCGTACGTCTATCAGGACGGTATCATTGGAGAGTTCATGGCGAGGTGCGACGACAATACGGTACTCATCGTGGCGTCCGACCACGGGTTCAAGAGCGGGGTATCACGCCCCAAACTCAGACCGGAGATCTGGGCGGGCCATGCGGCGTTCTGGCATCGCATGGACGGGATCATCTGCCTCTATGGAAACGGGATTCGCAAGGGGGCGAGGATCGAAGGAGCGACCGTTATGGACATCGCGCCGACCGTACTGGCGCTCCAGGGGCTCCCCCATCCGCAGGACATGCTGGGCAAGGTGTTGGAAGACGCATTCGAGCAGACACTTGCGGCGAGTCTGAACCGCGCGCGGGTGCCGACGCTCCAGCGGAAGCGGGAGGTAGACGAGCTTGCCGGGAGCACGGCGGACGCGGCGACCAACGAGGCCTTGAAAAAGCTCGAAGCGCTCGGCTATATCACGCCAGATAATCCCGATGCGCACAACAACCTCGGCCAACGTTACCAGGAGCAGGGCAAGTTTCGTGAGGCTGTAAAGGAGTTCGAGAAGGCGCTGGCCATCAATCCGAATTTCCCGAGCGCATGGAACAACCTCGGCGTCTGCTACGGAAAGCTGCGGCGTTACGAAGAGGCTGAGTCGGCCTTGAAGAAAGCGATCGCGCTCAATCCCGAGGATGTGTACGCGATGAACAACCTGGCCGTGATGTTCATGCAGCTCAACCGGCTGGAAGACGCCCGGGTCTACAGCGAGCGCTCGGTCACGGTTGAACCGAACTACGCAAACGGCCGCCTCACATTGGGGGCGATTCATGCGACCATGGGCAAGCTCGATCTCGCGGAGGCCGAGTTTCTCAAGGTGCTCGAGATCGATCCAACCAACGTGAGCGCGCAGAAAAACCTGGAACGCGTCCGTTTACAACGGGACGCGAATTAGCGCGGCTCTCTCAATAGCAAACGCGAAAGAGGCGATAGGATTTGGCCGGAGATACTAAGACAAGAAAGCGAGCAGTTCTCATTATTATGGATGGCTGGGGTCTTCGCGATGACGAGGACGCAAATGCAGTCGCTATCGCCAATACGCCCGTTGTGGATGGCCTCTGGCAGAAGTATCCCCACACGGCGCTGGTGACATCCGGGCGCGCTGTCGGTTTGCCGGATGGACAAATGGGAAATAGTGAAGTGGGTCACCTGAACCTCGGTGCGGGTCGCGTGGTCGACCAGGAGATCGTTCGAATAACCAAATCGATCGAGGACGGCGAGTTTTTCGACAAACTCCTGCTGCTGGAAACGATGGAAGCGGTGCGGGACACGGGGACTCTCCATATTATGGGACTGGTATCCTCCGGGGGTGTACACAGCTCGTTGGATCACCTCTACGGCTTGCTCGAGATGGCGAAGCGACAGAAGGTGAGGAATGTCGTCTTGCACGCGATAACGGACGGCCGTGACACCTCGCCGACGAGCGGCAAAGGATTTCTCGAGGAAACGCAGGCGGTGATCGACAAGCTTGGGACGGGCAGGATCGCCACCGTTGTCGGGCGTTACTACTCGATGGACCGCGACAAGCGTTGGCCTCGTATACAGATCGGTTATGACGCGTATACGCTTGGCAAGGGGAAACACACGACCGATTACCAGGCCGCGTTGCAGGCGTCGTACGACGATGGTGTCACCGATGAGTTCGTCAAGCCCATCGTCGTTGTTGACGGGCAGGGCGCGCCGGTCGCCACTGTCAACGATGGCGATGCGATCATCTTCTTCAACTTCAGGGCGGACCGCGCCAGACAGATCACACGCGTTTTCACCGACAAATCGTTCGACGGCTTCGATCGGGAGAAGTCTCCGTCGGTCAAGTACGTCTGTATGACGCAATACGACAGTCAGCTCGGGCTACCCGTTGTGTTTTCGCCCGTTCACCTGGTGCACATTCTCGCCGAGGTCGCCGCGAGCGATGGGCGCCGCGGGCTTCGTATCGCCGAGACGGAGAAATACGCGCACGTCACTTACTTCTTCAACGGCGGCGAGGAGGATGCGTATCAGGGTGAGGACCGTATCCTGATTCAATCACCAAAGGTGGCGACCTACGACCTGCAGCCCGAAATGAACGCAACCGAAGTTGCCGATAAGCTGATTGCGCAGCTGGAGAAGAGACAGCACGACTATATAATCTGCAATTTCGCCAACCCCGACATGGTTGGTCACACCGGTGTGTTGGAAGCGGCGATAAAGGCCGTGGAAACGGTGGACGGATGTGTCGGTCGCATCCTGGATGCCCTCGATCTCTCCCGGGACGTCGTGATCGTCACATCCGATCACGGTAACGCCGAGATGATGGTCAACCCGGAGACGGGGGGACCGTACACCGCCCACACAACAAACCCCGTCCCGTGCATTCTCGTCGACGACCAATACGGCGGCGATCTCCTCTCGGACGGATCGTTGCGAGACATCGCGCCGACGATCTGCAACTACCTGGGCATACCGGTGCCGGAGGAAATGACGGGCCGCGACCTGCGCAGCGGTTCCGATTAGAGGCTGAATGAAAACACGGATGTCAGGCTGAAGAGATAGCGGTAGTCGGTCTCTTTGGTCTCGCCGTTGATCTCCGGCACGTTGACGTAGAACGGGACATCGTAGCGTAGATACGAGTCCCAGAACGGAAAGCTCCTCCGTATCCTGAGCCCGAGTCCGGCGTCGAAGAGCCCCCTGTCGAACACCCCTTTATCAAAGAGTGCCTGGGTGCGTGGATCACCTGCGATCGGGTTGCTGCTGTCGAAGATCGTACCGGCGTCGGCAAACGCGTTGAGTTTGATTTCGCCAAACCAGCGGTCTCGCGGTTGTGAGATCCACGGGAGGTTACCGCCGAGCTTGAAGTTCGCCGTGAGGAGCTTGTTCACGGGAAACGTTCCTTTGGCGTAGCCGCGAAGGTCACCTTCACCGGGCATGAGGTAGTGGGCGTTGGGCCAGATCGCGCCCGGGCTTCGCAGAAAGAAGAGTTTCTCCTGTTCGAGAACACCGCCGCCGGCCAGGTTGAACTTCTGCTGGTTCGGCATGCTGCCGCTGACGACGCCCAGAAAGACCCTCAACCCCATGTCAAAAGGTACCAGCGACCGCCGGGTCTCGAAGTTTGACATTCCAAAAAAGCGCGTGTATTTGTACTTGCCGCCAAACCACTCGCGCCCGAGGCGGACCCCAAGCTCCGACTTCGTCCTCAGTATGTCGAACTGCGGGTCGGCCTCGTACTTCAGCTCCAACGGGGCGACATCGGCGCCCGTCTGGTAGAACAGCGGGTTGATCACGTATCTCTGATCGGTGAGCTCGTGATAGTTGATTCCGACGGTTAGCTGCTGGGTCGGCGGCTTTATCAACTCCACGCGTCTTCTCAATGCGAGCGACAAAGTGAAGTCCTGCCGGCCCTCTATCTTGTATCCCGACACGTCAAATGTGCCGTTCAAGCCAAGAGTCCTCGTCGGTACTGCGTAGGACGTGGAGAAGTCTAGGCGGTGGCTATCCAGACCGTAATAAAGACCGAGCTGCAAACGGCGGTAGAACCCAAAGAAGCTGCCCCGCAAGTGATAACCGATCCTCACGCCATCGATGTCGTTGTACCAAACGTAGGGTTTGTGACGGATCTGGTAGGCGTGTTCCGGATAGTAGAAGTTGTTGGGCCAGTCGATCTGGAGATCCCACTCCTGCGGCGCGTAGTTGTCCGTCATGTTCATGTCAAGGATCTCGTTGTCCGGATTGAGCGCGGCGGACTTCGGTTTCTCCGGAAACTGGAAGGTTCCCTTTATCGTTCGCAAGCGTCCGTCGAGACGGGCCCTCTCGACGGTACCGTCCTTGAACGTGAACTCCACTTCCACGGGCATGATGATCTCGCCGAGTCGGTCGACCCGAACACTGACGTCGTAGCCATCACCCGCGGGTCTGCGAGTCGACTTCACTTCACCCAGACGGTAGTCACATATTTTTCTCGTGTGACTCCACTGTCCGAAAAACCACGTCAGATCTCTACCCGTTACCTCCTCACAGACATCCTTGAATCGCTGCCCGTTGACGTGCCTGAACTTCCATGTCGTAAAGTATCTTTTTAGAATCCGCTCGAAATCCTCTTCACCGACCGTGTACTTGAGCGCGAAAAGAAGGAGAGCAGCCTTGTAGTACACATTCTGGCGGTAGCTGTGTTTGTAGTTCTCGGCTCGAGTGGAGACACGTTCCCCGTAGCCGCGCCGTTCAAGCCGGAAGAGGGCCGCGCGCCGCCCACCCAGAAGGGTGTACTGGGGCGTCATACGCTCGTACCAGTTCCAGGCGCTCTTTTTGCCGTAGGGTCCGTAGCGGTCGATCATGTACCAGTCGGTCTGAAATGTCGTGAACCCCTCGTCGAGCCACGCCTCCGTACGCTCGTTGTTGGCCAGAGCGCCATAGAAATAGATGTGCCCGATCTCGTGAAAGACGAGCGCCTCGCTGACCTGTCCGTCCATCACGAGCATCGGATACTCCATGCCCCCGTTCAGCAGGGCCTGAACGATGCTCACCTGTGGGTACGGGTAGGGTCCGACACGCCCCGACAGCCACTCGACGGCGCGCAAACCATGCGTAAGGGTGGAGTCCCTCCACTTCTTGTTACCCAGGTTAAAGAAGCTCTTGATCTGAACGTTGTTCCACGTGGTGTCCTGGACTGCGAAGTTCGGACTGGCATTCCAGGCGAAATCGTGGACGTTCTCCGCGTGGAAATGGACCGTTTTGTACGGAATCTCGCCCTTGGGGCGTCTTGCCGCCCTCCTGGCGTCCACCGGGTTCAGTGACCAGCCGGGGTCCCCCTGCTTGGGCACTCCCGTGGCCGCCACGACGTAGTGCTCGGGCACCTCGAGATAGACGTCAAACGTACCAAACTCCCCGTAAAACTCGCCCGTCCGCAGCTGATCGGCATGAAACCCGTTTTCGTCATATACGGCCACCTTTGGATACCACTGCGCGAGATCATACTGCTTGCCTCGGTAACCGGCGCGTCCCAGATGCCTCCGGACCTTTTCATCAAACTCGAGGGAGACAACCATACTATCGCCGGGCGCGAGCGGTGCCGGCAGGTCGATCTTCGCGATCGTGTGCTCGATCTCCGGTGTGACGCTCGTGCCATCGATCGAGACGTTGGAGAGCACTATGTTGCTGCGATACTTCTTGGGAAGATCTATGAACGAGTAGTTGAACCGGCGGCGATAGTCCTTGAGAAGCGGTGTGTTCTTCGACGTGAACGCGTTGGGGTACAAGTGGAGATAGAAGACGTCGAGTGTATCCGGGGAATTGTTTCTGTAGAGAATTGTCTCCGTTCCCTCGAGCGTATGCTGCTTCGTGTCCAGGCGGACGCGAAGTGTGTAGTGGGCATACTGTTGAAAATACCCCTCCTCGCCGTGGGCCACAACAGCGGCCAGATGAAGCGATGCCGCTATAGCCAGACACAAAAGGCGACGCATGTCATTCCTTCTCGCTCGTAACGGTGAGTGCGTACTTCGCCGAAATCGAGTCGATTCCGACAGACACACGTGGAACGTTGATTCATTGCTCCACGTCCGCGCTTCAGGAAAACCAAAAATAGCACGAAAACGGACTGCCTTCTAGGTTTTCCAGTCTCCACCGTTTCCGCTGCGTTCTAAAGGGGCCTTGCCGGCGGTCCCGGCGCCCGCCGCGAGTCTTGCCGGCGGCTCCCGGGCTCGCCGCGAGCCGGGACCGAGACATCCGGTGCGGACCGCTGCGCCCCCCCCCGCTGGCACAAAGCAAACCATTGCAAAATGCAAATCGCGGCACACCCCTGTCACAGGTACCGCTAGCGGGGACTTTGCGCGTCCGGTTGACAGGTCGAATCGCCGTCTGAGGCCCGAGAATCGCGTCGTATCTTATTGTTCCCCATAGGAGTTCCAACGTCCGCAAGATTTCCGAAAAACCTGGATCGTTCCTTGCGTCATGCCCTCCGACACGCATGTAGGAGGGGGCAAGTGTTGGGGCGCGGGGAGCGCTCTGCGCTTGTGTTGGTGTGTTTCTTACCCGACAAACAAAACCCAAGGAGGCTCTCTATGGTACCGAAGCGCTTATCGCTCGCATTGGCGCTCGTACTCTCGCTCTCCATGTCGCTGGCTGCGGCCGCAAAGGACGATGGACTCACGGGAAGTATCGAGGCTTTTCGAGTGATTGTGACCGAAGACGGTAAGGAAGACTTCCTGCCGGCTGAACAGGCCAGGCCGAAGGATGTCATCGAATACCGTTTGACCTACAAGAACAACGGCTCGGATTCGGTGCGCAGCATCTTTATCACGGATCCGATTCCGTCGGGCACTGAGTACGTCGAGGCGTCTGCTTCAGAACCTGACGTGGGTCGTGTTGAATTCAGCATCGACGACGGCAAGACTTACCAACACTGGCCGATTCAAATCATCGAGAAAATGAAGGACGGGCGCGAGAAAGTTACGCAAGCAACACCGGAAATGGTCACCCACATCCGTTGGACCCTGACCGACACATTTATGCCCGAGCGCGAAGTTACCGTTTCGTACAGAACGATTATCAAATGAGGTAGGAACCATGAGGAACAAGTACGTTGTGTTGCTGCCGCTGATGCTGCTAATCGTGCTCACCGCCACGAGCGTTTTGGCACAGGTAACACCGGCGGGTACAAATATCAGAAACCGTTCGTCCGCGACCTACGAGGATATGACGGGAAATACGTTCACGTCGATATCCAACGAGGTCATCACCGTTGTCCTGCCCGTCTACGGGGTGTCGATACTGCCGGATGACTCGGGTGAAACACCGCCCGTGACACCGGCGTTGTCGCAGACGGCCCTGATGGGTCAGACGGTCTATTTTCGTTACGACCTTGCCAACACGGGTAACGACAACGACACCTATTCGCTTGTTGCCACGCTCGACGGCGCGAACACCACGATGGCAATCGCAGCCGCCGACATCACGATCTATCACGATCTCAACGGCAATGGGGTCGTCGATGTCGGGGAACCGGTCATCAGCTCGGGCGGCGTGCCGGGCAATATCGGACCCATCGCGTCGAATGCGACGGAAAGCGTCATTCTCGCGTACGCAGTGCCGGGTGGTGCGGTGGCGGGCGAGGTCGCCTACGCGGGTGTTGACGGCACGTCGGCGGGAGATGGGACGAAAACCGACACACGCAACTTTCACCTGACGACCGTTGTCAACGACGCCGTCATGACGGCCAACCTGACCGGTGCACCCGCAGTCGTTTTCATCGGCAATCAGATCACCTATACGCTGACGGGTAGTAACACCGGTAGCTACGCCGCAAACGGCGTTACGGTGGCGTCGGTTGGTTTGACCGGTGTGCTGCTCTACGATGTGATTCCTCTCGATCCGTCGACGGGCGATCCTTTGGCCGTTTCCGGCGTCCCGGTCGGGTCACCTCTGGGTGGAGCGGTCCTCTATCTCCCTACGGGCAGCTCGACCGCAGGCAGTCCCGAGACATGGGCCTGGAGCACGAGTTCGGCTGCCGGCGATATCGCCGTGGCGTACATCACAAATGGTGCCGTCACGTCCGGGCAAGGCTACAGTTTTGGCTATCAGGCCGCCGTTCCTGCCGGAATGCCATCCGGGCCTCTGGGCAACACCACTTCGATCGCCTATGTGGACAATGACGCCGGGACGCCGGATCCGACGCTTGTCGTGTCGAACACGGCCAACGTAACCATTGGTGTCACGACCGACGTTGTCATCGGTCCGCAGGACGACCCGGGAGCGGGAACACCGCCGGCTCTCAATGACGACTCCCAGGCCGTCGCGTCGGCCTATGCCGGCACGGTCGTGGATTTCGTCAATACGGTGCGCAACGACGGCAACGCAACCGATCAAATCAACATCCTCAAAGATCCAACCTCGACAGTCCCGTTGGCGTGGGGTGTCATCTTCCTGCAGTCCGACGGGGTGACCCCGCTTATCGATACGGGTACCGACGGGATGCCCGATGTTGGCGCCCTGGCACAGGGGGACAGCATCGACATCGTTGTCCGTCTAGTCATCCCGGGCAGCGAGGGAGCAGGCGGTCCGTTTGATGCGGTTGTCCGCGCGCAGTCGACCAACGATCCGACCGACTTCAACTTGACTACGGATGAGGTTACGAGTGTTCTGCCCGCGGGCGTCGATATCGGTAACTACAACGGCGCCGCCGGTACGGACGATACGCAAGCCAACCTGGCCACCGATCCGGCGACCACGGTCGATTTCCCGCTCGATGTGATCAACACGAGCGGCGGGCTCGATACATACACGCTGTCCTCGAGCGTACCCGCTGGTTGGGGAGTAACGTTCTACGAGGACATAAATGGCAACGGCGCGCTCGACGCGGGCGAAACAACACCGATCGCGGCGATCGGACCGATCGCCGGGTTTGCCGAGATGAATGTCATCGCGCGTGTCGATGTTCCCGCGGGGACGTTGCCCGGCGCGAATGCCGTGTCATTCACTGCCACATCGACCAACAACGGGGCGTTGTCAGACACAATCGCCAACCAGGTCACGGTCAACTCGCTTGCGTCGGTCGATTTCTCCCCTGACCTGGCCAGTAACGCGACAGCCGGTGGAACGATCGCGTACACGCACACCTTGACCAACACGGGTAACGAAGGTGACATATTCGATCTCACGTTCGTTTCGACGCAAGCGTGGACGTACGTCTTCTACAATGCGCTGAACAACCCGATTACAACCGTGACGCTTGCCGTCGGCGCAAGCGAAACCGTAGTCGTCAGGCTGACCGTCCCGGCCGCGGTACCTATCGGAACGGTGGAGACCGGCACGCTGACCGCTACCGGTCAGGTCACGCTGGTAAGCGATGACGCGATCGATGTCACCGTGGTTACTGCCGGGGACCTCGATTTGACAAAAGCCGTGTCACCACCGGGAAATCAGCCACCGGGCACCGAGTTGACTTATACGACGGACTACCGGAACATCGGCACCGACTCGTTGACTACGGTAGTCATCTTCGACGCGTTGCCTTCGTTCACTCAGTTCAAGGTGTTGTCGGCAACGACCGGCACGCCCCCGGGATCGATAACCGGTATCACACCCGAATACTCGAATGATGGAGGCGCGAGCTGGGTCTACGCTCCGGTCAGCGGTGGGGGAGGTGCGCCGGCAAGCTTCGACGCAACGGTGACCAACGTTCGATTCGTCCTGGCTGGATCACTACCAGCGGGAGCGATGTCGACCGTTGGCGTCGGATTTACGGTTCGGATAGTCGCGGAATAGTCCCTTTTAGTACTTTTCCGGCGATTCGTTGCAGAACCCAGGCGGATGGGGGGCTAGCCCCCTCATCCGCTGTCGGCGTATTAAGGGGTGTGACTGAGTGAGAAGAGTGTCCCGCTACGAGCATCGATTCCGCAACCGCGCTCTCGTTTTTGCGGTGTGCCTGGGGATACTCTTTGCGCTTTTCCCGGCAGATTTTGCCGGGGCGGCAATTCCTCCGGTCGGTTCCGCGGTGCCCGGCCAGTCCTCGGCCACCTATCGCATCGGCAATGACCGGTTTTTCACTACGTCGAACCTCATCACGACGCTGGTTTCATCCGTTTACTCGATCTCCATAACCCCATCGGGGACCGTTTCGCTACCCGCGTTTGCGCTCGATGGCTCCGAGGGTGATACGCTGTACTCTACGTTCACCGTCGAGAACCTCGGTAACGCAACCGACTCGGTGTCCGTGGGCTACGCCTCCGTGCCACCATCGACCATCGGTCTGGATCAGGTGATTTTTTTTCACGACGCCAACGCCAACGGCAGTTTCGACCCTGGTGAAGACGACCCCGCTTTTCTCTCACTCGACATGGGTGAGTCGGTCGATCTGTCGGTGGCCATCGTGTTGACGACGGGTCAGGGAGCGGGACAGACGTATGTGGAAGTCAAGGTTTCCTCGGTCAACGACGCCGGTGTGTATCAGACAACCGTTGTTCTTGTCACGACGCAACAGGCCCCCTTCACCGATCTGCACTTCGGCCCGTATGAAAACGCCGAGGCGCTCCTCGGCGGTGAGGGAAGTGACGACGATGTGACCGCGCAACGAGTGGGCTACTCGGATGACGAGATACAGTTTCGAAACGATGTCAAGAACCTCGGTACCGTCGCCGACATGGTGCAGATCGAAATCGCCGATACATCCGGCTGGCCCAGCGGACTCACGATTACATTCGAAGACACGACGGGACAGGTGCTCCCCACCGCGCCGCAGGATCCCGGCGCCGCGCTGGTCGGCCGGATCGACGCCGGTGAGACGCGAACCGTTTTGACTCGGGTATCAACCGGCGGGACACCCTTCCACGTGATAGGCATCGACTCGCTGGAAATGCGGCTTCAAGCGCGGTCTCTTATCGATACACTCATCACGAACGACACACGAAATCGCATCCTGCTTCCCGGCGCGATCAACCCAGCGGCCGTGATCTCTTTGAGACAGACGTTTACGAGAAACATCGCAAGCGTCGGCGATGTCGTCACACTCATCGTGACGGTGTCGAACATCAGCGACAGCGTAGCGGTCGACAGCGTTGTGGTCTCCGAAGACGTCCAACCGGTGCTCAACTTTTTGTCGAGCCCGGGGTTCAAGGCCACCGGCCAGTCGCTCACCTGGCAGGCGGGTGCGCTCCAACCCGGACAGAGCAAGGAAACGGTGATCAAGTTCATCACGAACAGCCGCGTGACGCAGGGTGAGACCCGCGTCGCGGGAAGGGCGGAAGGCGTCGCAATAACGGGTGAGACCGTTTTTGCGGCGACGGTCGTCAATGTGCTGCAGATCCAAAATGACATCTTCTCGGAGAACGGTGTGATCTACGGCGACGTGTTTATCGATGACAACGCCAATCAGAAACGCGATGACGGCGAGTCCGGTATCCGGGGCGTTGCCGTGTATCTCGAGAGCGGGGAGTTTGCCGTTACCGACTCGCTGGGCAAGTTCGCGATACCTCGCACGTTCTCGGGGTACCGTATCGTACGGCTCGACGAGGGTACACTGCCACCGGACATCGAGTTCGTGCACGAACGGGAGCAGCAACACCGTCAACTGACGGAACGCATCGTCATCATGGTGCCGAGTGGCCACGCAACGGCATCGTTTCCGCTCCAGAGAAAAGAGATCAAACCGGTCATGGCTTCACGGTCGATCACCTGCCAGGAGCTGGTGAGTGTCCGGCAGCGGGCCCGAGTTATCTACCAGATACCCGCGATATCGAGCACGTACTTCGAAATCGGTCAGGCATATCTAAAAACCGATCATCTCGGACGCCTCGAGCCCATTGTGGCGTTCCTCAACAAGCATCGTGATTGGGTTGTCGTGGTCGAGGGCCACACGGATAGCATACCGATGGACAACGGCGCGTTCGACTCGAACGAGGAGCTGTCGGTGGCCCGCGCGTCATCGGTGATGCGGTATCTCACGGCCAACGGGATCCCGAGAGAGAGAATCGTCGTGCGCGGTCATGGCGATCGCCAGCCCGTTGCGACCAACTCCACGGACGAGGGCCGATCGCAGAACCGGCGTGTGGAGATCGAGTTTCTTCCCGCGGACATGCGGGACGCCGATGCGTCCACGATGCAACGGGTCACGACCGAGCTCACAGCGATCAGCGCGCGCGCCGATTCATTTGATGTCAATATCATCTGGGACATCTCGACGAACTCCGTGGACACGTTCGATGTCGATGTGGCCGTGAATATCCCGGACGCAATTGGCGATCCGAATGTGTCCGTTCGCAACGGTGGCGAAGAGTTGATTCTGGACAACGGGTCGTTTGTCATAGACGACTTTGCTCGGGCGAACGGTATCCAGCTCGAGATCAGCGGCCACGTCGCCGCGGGTGATACGAGCGCGATTCGCAATGTTTCATCCGTGTTAAGCGTGGTTCCCCGCGGCACGGTGTTGTCCGACTCCGTACCGCGGACCGTATTGCTCCGGCCACTCACCAGGGGCAATCACGCGGGGCAGACACAGGTTCTCACACTCGCGTTGTGGCAGGAGGCGGAGCCCGCCTTGTCGGACACGCTTGCGGAATCGTCCTCGATCGATACGGGTTCAGCAGGACGAGGGCGTGACCCGCAGGCCGGTCCCGTCTACGGCATTATCGAGCCGGACGACGGCGCGCTGTTCACGCGGCAGAATGCTATCACGATAAAGGTACGCGTGCCGCTGGGGAGTCTTACCGAGCTCTTCGTCAACGGTGCCGCCGTTGCACAGGAACAAATGGGTCAGAAGGTCATCCGTGTCGCCGACAAGGTCGAAGAGCTTACCTTTTTTGGTGTCGGGATCGCACACGGTTGGAACTCGGTCTCGCTACGCGCAAAGCCGGTCAGCGGCGCCGGGATCGAGGACAGCGTTGCCGTCGCGCTTGCCGGACAACCGAGAGATCTCGTGGCCGAACAAACACGGGTGTTCGTACCCGCCAACGGTAGCGCGACTGGAGAGGTTCGATTTGGTGTGCTCGATCAGCATGGATTGAGTGTCATCGATGGTGTCATCGGCACCGTCGTCGAGGGCGACACACTGCTTCTCAACACCGATGCGCGTCCTGCGGTCCCCGGTTTCCAGGTTGTTACGCGCGAGGGGTATTTTCATCTGCGTATCAAGAGCAGCCAGACGACGGGAAAAGACCGGCTCGTCGTAGCGCTCGACAACCTCGACGCCTGGTGCGAAGTGGCCTATGTGCCTCCCAGGCGGCCCATGTTTTTTGCCGGAATCGCGGAGGCGAGCCTCGGTGCGTTCGAGTCATCGGGAGACGCGGATCCGCTCGGGCTCGAAGGCTTCGGAGAAGACGTCAAGCTGGATGGTGAGGCCCGTCTCATTGCGCAGGGCACCGGTCGCGGCGGGGTCAACATGACCGCCAGGCTGGACACCGATAATCGCTATGAGGATCCGTTGTTGAAAACGATCAATCCCGACGAGCAGTACTCGATCTACGGAGACGCGTCCGAGATGTACTACGCGGCGCCGTCACAAACCGGCAACTACATCGCGTTCGAGAAGGGTGAGTCGTTTTTGCGCTACGGTGACTTCCGCTCGCCATTTACACAGGGCGAGTTTTTGACCTACAACCGCTCGACAACGGGATTGAGCACGGCAATAGTATCCGGAGACGATGGCGTGCGAGGGTTTGTCGCCGAGACCGACCTCGCGACAATCCAAGACGAGATTCAAGGAGATGGAACCAGTGGCTTCTATTTCCTGAGCCGCAGCCCGATCGTCGAGAATTCGATTCGTATCGTCCTTCAGACGCGCGACCGTTTTCAGTTCGAAAAGATACTGGATATCCGGCCGCTCGTGCAGTTTCGGGACTACACGCTCAACTACTTCGATGGTGCGGTTCTGTTCAAGGAACCGATTGCCGTGACCACCGACCGGCTGAATCCGGTTTTCATCGTCGCCAACTACGAGGTCAAGACGAACAAGGAAGGTCAGTACCTGTACGGGTTTCGAGGTGACGTCGCCCGCTTTGGCCGGTTCAAGCTCGGTGCCGAGGCCATCGGGCGGGGGCGCGACAATCTCAACTACGCGTTGTACGGTTTTGACGGGGGAGTCGAGTACCGCGGCCTGGGCTTGAGGGGCGAGTTTGCGCGGAGCGATGATGATATGGCTGGTGAGGGTAGCGCTTACAAGATCAAGGCGTTGTACAGCGGCCGTCCGGGCGAGGCATCCGTTTACTACAGAAACGTAGACCGTGACTTTATCAACCCGTCGTTCGCCGGCGGCAAAACCGAACGCTACACTCGCAAAGCGGGATTCGATGCACGCTTGAACATGGCGTCGCGGTTGAGGATCGAGTCGGAAGGTTTTTACCACGACCTCGCGCAGACAAACGAGACTGAGACCAACCTCGCCGCAATGGGGGTGATCGACACACGCAGCTTCTCGTTCGGCGCCGGCGCGCGTACGGCATCTGAGAAAACCCAGGACGGCGAGATTCGGTCGTTGCTCTCGGTGCTGGGTTTTGGCGTCAAACGGGCGAACGGTCTGACATTCCACACTCACTGGGAACACAACCTCCGTGATGATGTGGTCCGCAGGTATCCCGATCGACTTCTTTCGTTGCTCAAGATCCCGCTTCACAAACGACTCACACTGGTCACGAACCACGAGTATCGGTCGAGCCACGACCAACCCGCCACGCACCAGTTTTTGAGCGGGGTGGAATACAAGCTGCGCCCCGGTTCCGTTGCATACACCAAGTACTCCATGAACCGGACGGGGAGTGACCAGCGTATGAATGCCATCTCGGGTCTCCGGCAGAACTTCCGTCTCACCGACAAGGTCACCGGCCTGCTCAATATCGAAGGCCAGCTCAGCGGGTCGGGTGAGCGTAACGACGAGTATCTCGTCCTCAAGACGGGCATCAATCGCATCAATCGCGGGGTATCACTCATCGAGGGGCAGTACGAATATCGGTGGCAGACATCGTCGAATCGGCATCTCATCAATCTCATCGCCGTTCGCGAGCTCGACGACGGGCTGGCCATCCTCTTCAAAGAGGCCTTATCCGTGGACTTCCCAATGGGCAAATCAGCGGCGCTTCACTCGCAAGGTCGGCTGGCAGGTGTTTACCGGCCGGATGTGTCCTGGATCCGGACGCTCCTGCTTCTCAAGAGTCTCTACGACCGGTATTCCCCCGTCGATCCGGAGGCGATCAATTGGCGGCTCGTCTTCTCGAGCGATGTGAACATCATCCCGGCGTTCCAACACGAGCTTCGCTTGAAGCTCGCTGCCAAGCGAGTGGAAAACTATAGCAACCGTATCTCCGAGACGACCAACAGCTACCTCGTGTTGTCGCAGTACGTCTTTCACTTCGCGAGACTGTGGGACGTCAATATCTGGGGCAGGTTTCTCGGACAGGGCGCGGTCGGCACACAGCAGTTTGGCGCCGGCGCCGAAGTTGGCCGGTTGTTCTGGCACCAGATCCGCATCAGCGCGGGCTACGCAGTCAACGGTTTCGAGGAAAGAGATCTTTCCGAGAACGACGCGTGGGCGAGAGGTTTTGGTTTGCGTGTGCAGTATATTCTTTCGGATTGGATATTGAATGAACTGGGTTTCTAGCAAGCTGCGAACGGTACGCATCGGAGCACGAATCAGATCGAGCGGCCCATCGATGAGACGATCCGTGGCTGTTTGTCTCGCCGCGTGCCTGCTTTTGGCCTGCATGCTGGCACCGCTGCGCGTAGAGGCGGGGGCGTTCACGGTATACGTCGATAGGGACAGCTACATCAAAGAACTCGCACCGCAACAGAATTTCGGAACGGAAAAGGAACTGCTCGCCAAGACGAAGCCCGGAGACAGTTTCCGCGTCCTCTACCGGTTCGATCTGTCCACGCTGCCGGCGGGTGAGGCAGTGACCAGCGCGGTCGCAACCTTCTATGTTTCCGGTGGGGATCCTGCCGGGCTGCCGGTCAACATATATCGAATTACGGGCAACTGGACAGAAACCGGGGCGAGGTGGAACAACACATCATCCGACTACGACGGCACCACCGTCTATGGATCGTTCATCCCGTCGGCGGAGGGATTCGTCACCGTGGATATCACCACGCTAGTCAACGAATGGCACAACGGCACCCATAAAAACCACGGACTAATGTTCATTTCGACATCGGCGGACTTCGAGTCGAAATACGCGAGCAAGGAATGGGACACGCCCGCGCAGCGCCCGTTTATCAACATCGTTACGGGACCGGCAAACACGGCCCCCACGGTGGTGAGCGGGATGCCAGATACGACCGTGTCAAAGGACTCCCCCGCCATCGACAACTACCGCGACCTGAACGATGTTTTCTGGGATAACGAGGACGGCAGCGCGCTGGCGTTCACGATCGAGAGCAACAGCAACCCAGGGCTGGTCGTCGCCGTCATCGATTCGGACAGCAGTCTGGACATCAGTGTCGTGGCGGGTCAGACGGGAACTGCCACGATCGTTGTCAGGGCGACCGACTCGGGAGCACTATTCGCCGAAGACACATTGTCCATCTACGTAACGTCACCCGAGATCACGCTCGTCAAATCGGTCAGCGCCAACCAGGCGATCCCGGGTGATTCACTCGCCTATTTCATCGACTACGCGAACGCGGGCAACGGAGACGCGTTCCAGGTGTTGATCCTCGATACCATACCCGCTAATACGGCCTATGTGCTCGGGTCGGCAAGCGGCGCCGGCATGCTGATAGAGTTCAGCCACGACGGGGGGAGCAGCTTCGACACATCGGAGCTATCGCCGGTGACGCAGATTCGTTGGAGTCTCCTGTTGCCCCTGGTACCGGGGGCAGCGGGCACCGTATCGTTCTCGGTCGTTGTGCAGTGACCGGGGTATCGCCCGTTCATTTGGTGCCGCCGCGGTCGGCTCCGGCACAACCGGGCCGTGTCTGTGAAATGTGTAACAATCTAAACCCAATGTTCTTGCTGCAATCGCAGAAGGAATTGTCTATATTCTAGCAAACGTTGTGCGACGACTGCTTGTTGTCGATCGATCCTCTGGTAAGGGAGAACTATTATGATGACCGTCCGTGACCTGCTGGCACTGAAGGGGAACGACATCTGGTCGATTGCCCCGGATTCCTCCGTCTACGACGCCGTCAAGCTGATGGCCGACAAGGGCATCGGAGCGCTGCTCGTCATGGAAGGTGACAGACTGTGCGGGATCATCTCGGAAAGGGACTATGCGAGAAAGGTCATGCTCAAGGGCCGTTCTTCGGATGAGACACCGGTAAAGGACATCATGACGGCGAAAGTCCTCTACGTTGGGCGGGAGCGATCGATCGAGGAATGCATGGCGCTCATGACAGAGAAGCGGGTCCGGCATCTGCCGGTCATGGAAGATGATCGCCTGATCGGGATTCTCTCGGTGGGCGACGTGATCAAGGCGATCATTTCACAGCAGGAATTCATCATCGAGCAGTTGGAGAACTACATCAAGGGACGCTAATCACCACCGTCTGTGCGGTCGGTTTTTTGTGAGGGGCGCATGCCCTCCGGGACACCGTACAGTTCGTCCATACAGTCCGGACAGAAGCTCCGGGCATCCGTTTTTCCCGTCAAGTAGGCTTCCATTGTCATCCACGACTCTCTGCTGTTGGGGTCCTCGTCTGGTGATCTGACCTTGTTGCACCTCGAACAGATCGGTACGATGCCGCCGATCGTCGATCGGATCTCGAGAAGCATTCTCCACTGCAGCAGAATACCCATAAAAACAAATCCAGCCCCAACGAGAAAGACAACGCTCACAAACAGCTCACCAATCAGTCGGAGATTAAAGAGAAACGCCACGGCGACGACGATGTAGCCGAGCAGAAAAAACGACATCAGTATTCTATGGATCCTGAGGACGTTGACGATCGGGTCGCGCCGACTCTCCAGTATCAGAGGGGCGAATTTCAGAAGGTCGGCGGATTTGATCACGCTGGCGAGCATGATCGCAGCACCGGTGAGGATGATTATGATGTTGATGATGGTCTGCATGCGGAAGTTGCCCACATGATAAGGGTGATCGGTGCATTGCGCCAGGTGTTTTCTGGAACGAACATAGTGCCCCTGGTTTGTTCGTTATTCACCAGATTGACGTGGGGCTTTTTCGAGCGACTGAAGCCATACGTCGAGGCGGGTAAACATCTGGACAAGGCCCGGGACTAGTCGGTAAAGAAGTCGAAGATGTTGCCCAGCATGCTGCTATCGGCACGATAGATCTCCGTGTACTTGCATCTCGTGCATGTCACCGTTGTGAACTTCTTCGACTGGACGTCGAAGATCTTGGCGAGAAAGCCGCCCGTGGCTCTGAACTCGTCCACGTCGCACGTTATGTTGGTACACTTGGGGCATTTGAACTTGAGACCGTCCATTGAAGCTCCTATCTTCTCTGCACTGCGCAGGCATGGTCGCCAGGTGACATCGCGTTCTCCATAATACACGGCGATGTATTTTTTATTCACCACCAACTCCTCTAAATGGTATATTTGACAGGCCCCTGCCGCACTTCCGCCAACCACGGAGCCGATACGACCCATGGTGCGAGAATTCGACATCCCGCCGATCTTTAGAGGACGGATCATATCCCGAATCAAGAAGGCCCGCCAGGGCTCCGATCCACAGAAACGTGAGTATGCGCCGACGGTACTGGATTTTGGCCCGGTGAGACTGGTGCTGGCGAGACATTTTGGCTTCTGCTACGGGGTCGAGAACGCCGTTGAGATCGCGTACAAGACGCTGGAAAAGCACGCCGGTCAGAGGGTCTTCCTCCTCGGTGAGATCATCCACAACGCGACGGTCAACCGGGACCTTCGTGACAGGGGAGTCCGTTTTATATTCTCCCCAGGCGGCGAGCAGTTGATTCCGTGGGAGGATCTCGAGCCAAACGATGTCGTGATCGTCCCGGCGTTTGGCACGACGCTCGAGCTTCAACGGGAGCTTGCCGATCGGGGGATCGATCCCTACGCCTACAATACAACCTGCCCCTTTGTCGAGAAGGT
>CBDVBZ010000060.1:0-20221 GCA_965372355.1 uncultured bacterium
GAACACAGTGTGGCTCAAAGAGATCGCTTCAGATCGATCACATTCGGCCGTTTGCTGCCGGCGGGACGCACGCCCCGTCCAACTTGAGGCTGCTTTGCGCCAAACACAATCGATTGGTTGCGGAGAAGACGCTTGGAGAACACGTGATGAAGCCCTACTGGCGGAAAGGAGTGACGGTCGCGTCACGCGATCGCTAACGCTTATGGCTGGTACGAATCCCGACGAAACCTTCTCAGCCGCAGAGGAGTTGGCCCATAGTCTGACTCATGGTGCCGGCCTGCTACTGGGAATCGCGGCGCTCATACTCATGGTCGTCTTCGCCGCCCAGAAAGGCTCCGCAATACACGTGGTCTCTTGCACTGTTTACGGCGCCACGCTGGTCGTGCTATACGCCTCGTCAACCCTGTATCACGCGCTACCTTCTGGACGTGGTAAACGGATCTTCGGCATCCTCGATCACGCCGCCATTTTCCTGCTCATTGCGGGCACCTACACGCCGTTCGCTCTTGTAACGCTGCACGGGGGCTGGGGGTGGAGCCTCTTTGCTGTGATCTGGGGACTCGCCATCGGAGGTATCGTGCTGGAAGCAGTCTCGCGCGGCCGAGTGCGTCGCGTACAGCTGCTCCTCTACCTCGTGATGGGGTGGGGAATTATTGGAGCCGTCCGGCCTTTGCTGCGGGAACTGCCCGCCGCGGGCCTCATGCTGCTCTTGGCAGGCGGTCTCGCGTATACGCTGGGTGTTATCTTCTTCGTCTGGAGACGACCCTTCCACCATGCGGTGTGGCACGTCTTTGTCCTCGGCGGAAGCATTTGCCACTTCTTCGCTGTGCTCTTTTACGTTATCCCATAACCTTGTTTGCGGCGGATGCAATCCTCGTTGGAGGGTACGCCGCCAGGGTGACCAAAGGGAATCCCGGCGGCATGGGGTCGCTTACGCGACAAGAATTGGTACGCCGCCGGGGACTCGAACCCCGAACCTCCTGATTAAGAGTCAGCTGCTCTGCCAAATTGAGCTAGCGGCGCACCGTATGCTGTGGTTTGTCTTCTTTTTGCGGATGAAAATTATAAACGCTCGGGCGGAGAAAATCAAGAAAAGAGCCGAGGCCCCGGAAGGCCCCGGCTCTTCCTCGCTCAAGTCATTCCCGCGCAAGAACTAGAACGGGAGATCATCGTCGTCGCCCGCCTGTGCGGGCGCAGGTGCAACACCCTCATTGACCGGTGCGGGCGCCGGCGCGACACCCTGATCCGCCGGCTGATCCTGGCTTGATACATCCATCGGAGTATCGCCGGCGCGACCGAGCATCACCATATTGGCGGCGACGACCTCGGTCGTGTACTTCTTGACGCCGCTCGGGTCTTCCCACGAACGCGTCTGCAGGCGCCCTTCGATGTAGACCTGCTTTCCCTTCTTGAGGTACTCGTTGCAAATCTCAGCCAGACGGGCCCACGTCACAACCCGATGCCACTCCGTGCGCGTCTCCTTCTCGCCATCCTTATTCGTGAACCGCTCGCTCGTGGCAATATTGAAGTTGCACACAGCGGTCCCGCTGGGCGTATAACGGAGTATCGGGTCCGAACCCAGGTTGCCGACCAGTATGACCTTGTTTACCCCACTCATCACAAACCTCCCGTTAAAGACCAAACATTACCAATGACGCGAGCAACCGGCTCGCGTCCGGTTCTGTTTATAACCGATTATACGGGCGTGGTCAAGCCCAAGGTCGCGTCCAGGCTCGCAAATACCGCTTAGACAACCGCTAACGGTGGCCCTACCGAATCTGCCCCCAAAGCCGGGGTTTTCATTCGGCCCAAAAAAGTGTACAATGCCGCGATGAAAACGACGCCACGCGTACTCTCAGGAATACAGCCTACGGGCAAACTGCACCTCGGCAACTATCTCGGCGCCCTCAAGAACTGGGTGGCGATGCAGGATGAGTTTCCGAATGAATGCTACTATTGTATCGTCGACCTTCACGCCATCACGGCTCCTTACAAACCCGCTGAGTTCAAGCAAAACGTATTCGATACCGCGCTGGATTTCCTCGCCGCCGGACTCGACCCGGAGAAATCCGCCATATTCATCCAGTCGCAGATGTCCGACCATTCCGAGCTCATGTGGCTATTGAACACCGTCACACCGCTCGGTCTTCTCGAGCGCATGACGCAGTTCAAGGACAAAAAGCACAAGCATTCGGAAAGCATCAATGCGGGTCTTTTTAACTACCCCATCCTCATGGCCGCGGACATCCTCATCTACAAGGCGACGCTGGTTCCCGTCGGAGACGACCAGCTTCAGCATCTCGAGCTGGCGCGCCAGCTGGCCCGCAAATTCAACCACGCGTTTGGGGAGACATTCCCCGAGCCCGAACCGCGTCTGACAAAGGGCGCCCGCATCATGTCGCTCACCAACCCCGAGAGCAAGATGAGCAAGAGCGACGCGGAGAAGAGCTACATCACACTTGATGAGGAGCCCGACCGGATCAAATTCAAGCTAAAGAAGGCCGTGACCGATGTCGGCACATCCGGCGAGACCGGCCCCGGCGGGACCAATCTGTTGACGATTCTCGGCACGATCGATCCCGGGAGTCAGTCCGATTTCGAGGCGCAGGCCAAGGCCGGCACGATCCGTTACTCGGATCTCAAAATGCATCTGGCCGAGAAGCTCGCCGAGTACCTCGCCCCCTTCCGCGCGAAACGCGCGGACCTCGCCGCCAGGCCCGAGGAAATTTGGGATATCCTCGCCGCCGGTCGTGAGAAGGCTGTCGGAATCACGGCAGCTACGCTCAAAGAAGTCAAAAAGAAGATGGGGTTCATCTAGGTGAGGGATGGGGTGGGCGACGGGGCTCGAACCCGCGACCACTGGCACCACAAGCCAGGGCTCTACCAACTGAGCTACGCCCACCAGCCGGGTTTTCTTGTGTCTGGAGAGTGCCAGAAAGCGGCCCATCTGTCAATGGGGGGCGCTGTAAACCAAATTTAGAAATGTCCGGTTTTGCCAAATTTAGAAATGTCCGGTCTCTGGGGCGCCGCTTGCCGCCCAAGCGGGTTTTTGCTAGAGTCGATCGCACGCCCGCTGAACAACACCCCGTAGAGAGGATGCTGCCCGTGGGAAAGACCGAGATCAAACAGCTGTTTCAGACCGTTGACAACCGTGACACCGATGCGTTCTTGACGTTCTTGTCCGATGACGTTGTGTTTCGATTCGGCAATGCAGAACCCGTAAAGGGCAAGGAGAACGTTGGTGGCGCGGTGCAGAGCTTTTTCGAGAGCATAAAGGCGCTCTCCCACGATCTTCACGATATATGGGAGCATCCAGGTGCCGTTGTCTGTCACGGCATGGTGACGTACACCCGGCGCGATTCGACGACGCTGACGGTGCCGTTTGCGGATATCTTCCAAATCGATGGGGATCTGGTCAGGGACTACATGATCTTCATCGACGTTTCGCAACTGTACAATCCCGCCTGATCAGACACGTGTATGAACCCGACTGACAAGGATAAGTCGCGGGTTGTGCGCGACTATCACGAGCGAACCAAGCATCGACTCGATCGCCACGCCGCATCCCTGGGTTACATGGACTGGGCGAACCAGCCACACGCGTTTCGCAGCTTCGCCGGAGCGGAACAGATCGATCTCCCCCACCCGGATCTGCGGGAAACGCCGACATACGACGGCTTGTTCTCGTCGCGCTCTGCCCCTGCCGGACTCGATGCTGATTTCACAGGCCGTCTGTTCCTCCACAGCCTGGCGCTGTCAGCGTGGAAGCAGGCACCGCTCTCAGACCCCTGGTCGCTGCGGATCAACCCGTCGAGCGGCGCGCTGCACCCGACGGAGAGTTACCTGATCAGCGGCCCGGTCCAGGGGCTTTTCGACGAACCCGGCGTCTTTCACTACGCCCCGTTTCGACATCAGCTCGAACGCCGCTGCCGTCTGTCGACCGAGCAATGGCATGCGTTGACCGACTACATCCCCGGCCCATGCCTTCTGATCGGACTGTCTTCCATCTACTGGCGCGAATCCTGGAAGTACGGCGAACGGGCGTTTCGCTACTGCAATCACGATGTGGGGCACGCCATTGGCGCCATCGCGTTTGCCGCTCGCACGCTCGGCTGGGAGACACGACTGCTGGAGACGGTGACGGACGAGGATCTGGATCGGCTCATCGGCGCGCATCTTCAGAAAGGGATCGAAGCGGAGCATGGCGATTGTCTTCTCGCGTTGTTCCCGGTGAGCCCGGGTGGGACCAAAGAGTCTATTTCACGATTGTCACCCGAGGAATGGCGCAAGCGAGTACCGGACGCGACATTCACCGGGGAGCCAAATCGTTTGAGCCGTGACCATCACGAGTGGTCGGTGATCGACACGGTGTCGCTGGCCACGCGATTGGATGCCGCCGGAATCACCCCGACGAGTGCGCGCTCGCCGGATCCCGGCGCCATCCCGCCGGCGATGCTCCCGGGGCGTAACCACCCGGCTGAACAGATCATCCGACAGCGGCGCAGTGCCGTCGACATGGATGGCGAGACGTCGATCGACCGTACGGTGTTTTATCAGATGTTCCAGCGAGCCCTCCCCGCGCATTTCCCGTTCGAGACGCTGCCGTGGGTGCCACGGATCTCGTTGGCGATCTTCGTGCATCGCGTTGACGATCTGGAGCCGGGGCTCTACATGCTCGCGAGGAATGAACCCCACGAGGCGGCGCTCCGCAAATCATTGAAGGCCGGCCTCGAGTGGAGGTCGCCGGAGGGCTGTCCGGACGGATTGCGCCTCTATCGCCTCGCCGCCGACGATATGCGTCAGAGGGCAAAGATGGTCAGCTGTCATCAGGACATCGCCGGCGAGAGCGCATTCTCACTCGGTATGCTGGCCGAGTTCGACGCCGCCCTCGCGGCGGACGGCGCCTGTTTCTACCCGAGACTATTCTGGGAGACCGGTCTCATCGGCCAGGTGCTCTATCTGGAGGCCGAGGCGGCGGGAGTTCGCGGAACCGGTATTGGATGTTTCTTCGACGATTTGATGCATGACATGCTGGGGATTACCGATCGATCCTGGCAAAGCCTCTATCACTTTACCGTCGGCGGTCCCATCGAAGACCCTCGTCTAAAAACGCTTCTGCCGTACACTCATCTCGTTCCGCGTGGTTAACCCAGGAGGTGTTGATGGGCACTCGAAAGATGTGGATGGCTCTCCTAGGTCTTCTCGCCTTCCCTGTTCTGGCAGGGCTGGTACTGTGGCGTCTGGGCGTGGTCTCTCTGGATACACGACCGTCCGATGAGCAGACGCCCGTTGATCTTCGCTCTTTGGCCGCGTTACCTTACACGGACTACGTCGCGGAATCGGAAGAGCGAAAGAAACGAACCGGTGTTGTGTACTACGACACAACTCTGGCGTATTCTGGCGTGAATCTTTACTGCAATCACTACGAGACAACGAGCGGCGCGTACATGATCGACATGACGGGCAACGTCGTCCACCAATGGGATGTCCCCGATGGAAGTGCGTGGAAGGCCGTCACCCTCGACAAGAAAGGCAATGCCTATGGCGTGCTGGAGCGCAGCGGCCGCGGGGGGCGACTCGTGAAGTTGGACTGGGATTCGACAGTGCTGTTCGAACTACCGGGACCCTACCACCATGACATTCAGTTCCTGAGTGACGGAAGCGTAGTGACCCTGAGGACCGATTACAAGACCATACGCCACAAAAGACGGCCTGGTGTCATTCTAAACGATTATCTGGTGGTCATTTCACCCGATGGTCAGATTGCCAAAGAAATCTCGCTCTTCGAGGTTGTACGCGAGGAGGGCGCGTCACAGGCCCTCCTTGACAAGGTTTTCCCGATGCCCCGCCGGGCCAAGCTGGACCTCCTGCATACCAATACGGCCCATGTGCTGGCAGACGACCTGCCCGGCTTTTGCAGGAATGGCAATATTCTGATCTGCATGCGCAACCTGGATCTGATTTTCGTCTATGATCTCGAAGCGGATGAAATCGTCTGGAAACACGATGGGGATGGGACATGGCAACACCCGCATGAGCCACAGCTGCTCCGGAGTGGCAATCTCCTTATATTCGACAATGGCACGACGAGAGGATGGTCGAGGGTGATCGAGATGGACCCCATGACCCAGCATATCGTATGGGAGTACAAGGGCAATCCACCAACATCCTTCTTTACGGCCGAGCGCGGTTCCGCTCAAAGACTCCCTAACGGAAACACGCTGATCACGGAAAGTGATACAGGACGTGCGTTCGAGGTAACACGCGATGGAGAGATCGTATGGGAGTGGTACAACCCGCTTTTTTCCGAAGGCAACCGCTCAATTGTCTACAGAATGAAACGGTTCGACCCGGACGTCGTAGACGCATGGACGATCGGCACAGGGGATCCTCGGTCCAGGTGACCTGACGCACAGAGCGGCCAGGGCACTTAGAGATTCACAGCATCAAAGCAAGGCATAACACAGAAAGACGATGACCGTCGGGATCAGCGCCGCCATCAACAGCCCCACGGGAGAGACTGCGTTATCGAAGTGACCCTTGAGGATGGACTGCCCGGCCGGGTTGGGGGCATTGGCGATGATGGTTAGCCCGCCACCGCTGACCGCGCCGGCGACCACAGCGTACTTGAGACTATCGGTAAACCCCGGCACGAGTGTGGCCAGATACGTAATCGCCGCGTTGTCGTTGAACGCGGTGAGCACGGTCGCACTGATCATCAGTGGCAGCTCGCTCAGGCTGCCCAACACCGGCGCGATCCACCAACCCTGCACGCCACCATGAATCACCAGACCGGCGAGAAAGAAACCAACGAGCATGGGCGCCTGCAAACGAATCCGGTTCTGGTACGGCATCGTGATCTGAGCAAAACCCAAGAAGAAGAGCATTCCGATCACAAACAGCGGTGGGTAGTGCACATTGGCAATCGTCCACACCATAAACAGAATGTGTACCGCCGTCACCCAGAACGGGACCGAATCCTCGCGTTCGTCCCAATGCGGATCAACGTACTCGCGCTCGTTCCTAGGCAGTAACCCCGGCAGCAACTCACGCATCTTCGCCATACGGACCTCTTCGAACCGCTTGTCGAACGCCTCCCTGATGAGCTCAGGGTCGACGCCTTCGGTTTTGAGCCCCGGTAGCGTCTCCGCCTCCATACGCTGTCGTATCTCGTCGATCACACGCGCCGTTGTCTCCCTGATCGATCCGAACAGGGTCTCATCCGCCTTGATGGCCACGACGATGCGTTCAAACTCTTTCTCGATGCGGGAACGGGTGACAAACCGTTTCTCGATGTCGTCTCTCACGACACCCAAAGCATAATCGTGCTGCAGCGCCGAGATTTCTTTGCGAAACCACAAAAAGTAGGCGCCGTTGGCGATAAGTATCCCCAGGACCGCCTTCCAGCCAAAATGGATGAGCATGAACCCGCCCCCGCCCCACCCCCAGGGCTCCGCGACCATCAACACGGGAGGGGCCGCGAAGTGTGTGAGTGTGCCGCCGACGGACACGTTTACGAAAAGGAGCCCCAGTGTCGCGTACTTGAACTTGTTGCTCGGACCGAGCTCGAAGAACTTCTTCGAGAGCAGCAGTGCCGAGATCGTCATCGCCGCGGGCTCGGTGATGAAAGAGCCGAGGATCGGCCCGATCGTCAGGATCGTCAGCCACATGGCGGCGAGGCTGCCACCGAGGAGCTTCGCGATGCGCTCCATGATGGTCTCGGCAAGTCTGAGGATCGGACGGGTGGAGGCCAGCGCCATGATGACCACAACGAACGCCGCCTCGGTGAAGTTGACCTTGTGGCCAAGGTAGTTGACGACCGTACCCCAGTCATAAAACGCGACGATCGCGCCGACCAGCACGGCCGCCCACAGTCCGAATACGACCTCGACCTCACCCAGAAAGTGGAACAGCTCGGCGCCGAGGTGAACGGAGTTGCGATCCACCTCGCCTCGACGGATCTCTTCCTTGTGCTTCTTCTGCCATTTGTGCGACAGCATCGTGAACTTGCTCGTCATAAAGGTGTGGATGATCGCGAGAAGGAAAACCAGCGTGGCAGCGAGGTTGAACGGCTCCTCGACGATGCGGTTCTTGAGAATCGCACCGATGCTCTGGATATCGGCGTCGCCGTAGCTATCGAGTGCCCTCGGGAAATCACCTGACCCCTCGGTGCTCCCTCCGGCGGCATGCACCATTCCCGCGGCCAGCACAATGGCCAGCACCGTCATCAGAAAGGGGAGTAGACGACTCAACGCATGGCCTCCTGATCAGAAATTGAAATGGATCCCAGCCATCGGTCCGCCGACCGTGACCCGATAGACGAAGTCCTCGGAGGCGATGGTGCTCCGATAGTCGATATCCAGAATATTGTAGCCAAGCGAAAAGCTGAGAAGCGGGCTCGCCCGGTACGCGCCCAAAGCGAAGATACGCCAGGAGAATTTCGACCCCACACCGAATCCCCCGACATCAGCCGCTGCCTCGACGAACCAACGTCGGTGAAGATCCACCGGGATCCAAACCCCCAAGATGGGATCGGCCCAGTGGTCCTCGAGACTCTGCTTGCGCTCTAGCACGTCGACATCGATCCTCACATCGTGATATCGCAATCCCCCATAGACCGAGACCCGGACCAGCTGGCTCTCGGAATCGCCCCATGAGTGCTTCAGTACTTGATAGTCGACGTGGATAGTCGGAATGATCGGTTGTACGGTGGCGCTGACCACCGTGCCGTCGGTCAGCTTGAAGATCACGTCGTCGGTGAACTTCCCGCCAAAGACATCACCGTAGACCCGCCAGCGATCGCGCTCCCAGTTCGCCGCCCCCATGAAGGCGAAGTTGAGTTTGATTTTGCTGTCGAACAGACGTTCCAGGAAGCCCCAGTCCGATCCTCCCTCGCTTTCTCCGTCGACATCGATGTCCCCGACCGCGAACTGGCCCCGATAACCGGGAATCCACAGCGGGATCATGATCGTCCATTCCCGGCCTGCCTGAAGAGCCTCCTCGGATGACGACGCTTCACCGGATTCGGCGGGAGCGGAAAGACCGAGCGACAGCGCCAGGGCCGATACGATTATGAGCAAGAATTTCCGCACCGGAAATTCCTCTATTATTGGAGGTTGTTCTGTCGTCGCCAATCGGTTGCGACACCCCCTCTTGTTGGACGCCCAACAGCGACAGTGGCTGTCGGGGTACATCATTCTTCCGGCACGTAAGAACTGACCAGCAGCTTCAAGCTGGATACGGCTTTCTTGCCGGTGGCCTCGTCCACCACCTGCAGATGGACGCGAAGTTCATTGAGCCCAATCCGATCGATTTCCTCGATGAAGTAGAGCTTGCCGGCTTCAACATCCAGCTCGACGGCTGCCGAGCTCTCTTTTGTCGACGCACCAAACGCGTACTTGCCAGGTTTTAGCTCCCACCGGAAAAACGTCCCCGGTCCGCTGCCACCGGCGTCGAGACTGTTGATCTTGACCGGCACGGTTGTGGCGGCTCCAATGGCCCTCCCCCGTTTGAACAGATAGACAACACCTCTGTCGTCGAGGGTTTCGAAGGATTTGGCCGCGTCACTCTGCTCGGAGGGCGCCTTCGACGTGGCCGCGCACTGGTAGAGTCCTGGGAGTGCGAGGACCACAATCAGAAAAAGAAATCGAGACGGGTTCATAGTATTAACTCCGCTTTTGAATGAAACGCCTTTGAGACCGACAATCGAGCCGACCCCGCCCAAAAAAGGGGGTTGAGGTATTGGCGACCCCGGCAGGATTCGAACCTGCGACCTGCGGATTAGAAGTCCGCTGCTCTATCCAGCTGAGCTACGAGGTCGCCCATTGCCCCCGCATACTAGCAGAAACCCCTCCGTTTCCGCACCATTTACCTCGGGAGCCGCCCCGCCGAGGGATTTGCGGGAACGCACCCCGCCAGGCGGCGTATTATTATTGAATCACCTTCATCCACCGCGAACATCGCCCAGAGACCCGAGGAGGCCCGGATATGAGGAATCCGCCGCGCAGGATACAGCATCTGATCTGTCTGGCGTGCGCGACGATCATCACCGCTAGTGTGGCAGTGGCAGATGAGATCCCGGACACACCGGCGGGAGGGCAGCTCGTCGCTTTTTTGCGCGCGGTGGAGAACGGCACTTACGACGCGTATGTCCGCGATAATTTCTCTGAGAGGTTCTTCGAGAAGCATCCCATGGAGGACGTAGTCGATTTTCTCCGTCAGGTACACGAGATGCACGGTGGGTTTTCCTCGGCACACATCGAGCAATCGAGCGATTACGCCATCGTGGCCGTGATGAAAAGCAACAAGCGCGACGGGTGGCGGAAGATCGCCGTGCACACCAGCGATAACGCTCCGTACCAAGTGGTGGGGTTTGACATCGAGCGCGCCGAGATGCCCGAGGGAGTCGCCGTGAACACCCCGCCACCGTCGTATGCCCGGACCGAATCCGACCCGGGTGACACCACGGCGATCGTCCACGGCGGGACCGCCGAGAAGATCGACCGCTACCTACGCGACATCGAGCGACGGGGGTATTCGGGCGCGGTCCTGGCCGCCAAGGACGGCAAGATCATCCTCGCCAAGGGCTACGGTTGGGCCGACCGTGAGAATCGCATTCCATTCACGAGCAAAACGGTGTTCACCGTTGGCTCGATTACAAAGCAGTTCACCGCAGCGGCCATTCTCAAGCTGGAAATGATGGGAAAGCTCACGACGGACGATCTCATCACGGAGTATTTCGACAACGTGCCGGCGGACAAACAGGGTATCACGCTTCACCATCTTCTCACCCATTCCGCCGGATTCCCCGGCGCCATCGGACACGACTTCGATGCGATCACGCGTGAGGAATACATCGACACTGCTCTGACGACGCAGCTCAAGTTCGAGCCCGGCACGAAGTTCTCCTATTCGAACGTTGGGTACAGCCTGCTCGCCGCGATCGTCGAGATGACATCGGGTCAGTCGTACGACGCCTTTACGCGCCAGTATCTGTTCGAGCCTGCTGGAATGACCGAGACAGGCTATGTCCTGCCGAAGTGGGAGGCGGTACGCTTCGCGCACGGCTACCTCAAGAGCGAGCACTGGGGCGCGCCGCGCGATCAGAACTGGGCGGAGGACGGGCCGTACTGGCACTTGCGCGGCAACGGCGGTACACTGTCCACCGTGTACGATATGTACAAGTGGCACCGCGCGCTTATGGGGGAGGAGATTCTCTCAGAGGCGGCAAAGGCGAAACTCTACGGCAAGCACATCGCCCTCGGCCCCGAGGGAGAGGAGTACTACGGCTACGGCTGGGATGTGATGAAGTCGGGCCGGGGCACCGACGTGGTGAAGCACGACGGCGGCAACCCGTATTTCCTCAATAATTACATCCGCTATCTCGACGACGACGCCGTGGTGTATATGATGACGAACAACCCCGAGTTCGACGCCATCGAGCGTAGCTATGCGCTGACGGCGCTCCTCTTTGAATAGCGGTGTGCCCGTCCAGCCACCCACCGTGGCGGTCGATGCGATCCCGCTCGTATGATCCAAAACCATCCGGACTGCTCGCTCTTTGACTTCTGGGGAGCAGCAGCCGTGTAGAATGCACGATTGCGTGGCTGACTCGTCCGCGCCTCGGAGTGTGTCCCCCTGGCAACCTGCTGTATCGCATTGTACAGCTGGTAGTTACACATTCCACCCTTCGACTTTCCGATGGGCATAAGATTTGCGACCCTCACACGAAAACGAGGTAAACCATGTTCTTTAATCGTGGCAGAAGACAGCAGTTCGTCGTCGATAGACGATTCCAACTCCAGTACGCTCTGGCAGGCACGCTCTATATTGCTACGATCGCGGTCTGTCTTTCGCTTCCCTTTGTGCCACTGCTCAACACGATGCGCGCCTTGCTCGTGGGAGAGCCCGAGTATCTGACTCAGCTCGTCGACCGACAGGAGAAGTTTGCGATTCTCACATTTGCGCTCTGCTCGGCGTGGCTTGCCGCGGCATGGGTACTCTTTTCGATTCGCCGCTCGCATCGGATCGCAGGCCCGGCCTATAAACTCACCCAGTTCATGAACGGCATGACGAGAACGAGTATCGGCGACCGGGTTAGTTTGAGGAAGAATGACGAACTTCAGAGCGTAGCGGACTCTCTCAACGCCATGTTGGACCGCCTCGAATCGAAAAGCACAGAGCCGCGACGCGAAACCACGGCACCGGCCGCTCAGCACGCAGAGAAACACCCCGTCGGCTAGCCGTTCCGTTTCATACTCTTACGCCAACATATTGCCCCCCACTATTGCGTTTTTCCTTCGCATCCTCGCTATTTGGCGACACCTGGCGATTCTGCCCCACTCGAGCACAACCGTATCCCAATATATGACCGATAGTTACACATGGGTTCCATCTCGGCCCTGACCTCAACCACGTGGCACGTCCATTGCTGTTAGTGTTGGTGACATGCAACTTAGGGATCCTCAAGGTCAATGACCCTTACACACGAAAGACGAGGCATGTTGAGATCGAAAGATGGCATCGGCTTGGTAGAGATCTTAGTGGCTATGGCGATCCTTGGCTTCGGCATTGCCATGATCATGCGGACGCTTCCCGACAGTAACACGGCGACAACTCGAGCTCGAAATGTATCCAAAGCGACCAACCTCGCCCAGGAAAAGCTCGAGCGGCTGATGGACACACCTTATACAGATGCCGACCTCGCCAACGGCAATCACAACGATCCCGACAATCCAATCGAGGGCGCATTCACGCGTACGTGGACCGTCCAGGACGACACGCCCTACACGGATATGAAGAGAATCCTCGTGACCGTCGGATATCCAACAGCCAATCCTGACAGCACGGTAACTATCGACTCCATAATCAGCGCCAGGTGGTGATTGCACTATGAAACCCTCGCTTAGCATCCCAGGAACCAACTGCAACGGTAGCGCACTCGTGATGGCGATTCTCGTAATCTTTGCCCTGACGGTTATCGGCTCTATGATTTCCATGGTTGCATCGATGGATGTAAAGATCTCCGGAAACCAACGTATGTCGACAGAGGCACTCTACGCCGCTGAGGCAGGCCTGAGCGAGGCGGTCCATCGCATGTCGCTGCTAAACCCAACGGTTGAGACTGTCGGGGGTTGGACGGGCAATATTGCCATTTCAGACGCGCCCCCGTATGACCCCAACTGGAAGACACGGATCTATATGACCAACCCCGGTTTGGCTCCAAAAGGCAAAGGGAGCGACGTCCACACGGGCACCATCCTGGATCTCAAGAGCGCTAACTTGGAGTACAGCGCAACAAGTGGCTTCGAGGACGTTCTAACGATCGAACACAAGTGGGAAGACCTCGACAGCGACGGTGTGCGGGATGCCGGTGAAATCGTGCTCTACGATCCTGTGAAGGTACCTTCTGAGAACTTTGCAACCGGCTTTCCAGTCGAAGTGGTCTCGGTGACCGGCCGTCACGGCCTGGGCGAGCGTCGCATCGAGGCAGAGACGGTCAAACTAGAGCTTCTTGGCAGATCGCTTGGGGCACTTTATATTGATAAGGCCATCTCGATTTTGGGTACACCGGATTTTTGCGGGTTTAACCATGACATCACCATTCCCAATGGAACAAACCCGAATGCCTGTTTTGCCTGGCATATGGGCGCGGGCGCCCTTGCTGGTGTCACGACAACGGGCGACAGTGTCGATATCTCCGGTGCGGCTACCGTGTTGGGATCACCGACTCCGACGAACACCGACGCCACAAATCCGTTCTACTCGATCGAGGAAGTCCTCGGTATCACAACCGTACAGCTCAATCAAATACTCGCATCGGCCCAAACGGCGATTACAAACCCGTTGAACGGCATCACCTATATCAACGGCGACGCCACCATAAACTCCAACGTCGTCGGTGAAGGATTGATATACATTACCGGTGATTTAACCGCCAATGGTGGCTTCCAGTACCGGGGTCTAGTGTATGTCGAGGGTGATGTAACGTTCACCGGTACAGCCTGGGTCCTTGGGTCACTGATTGTGCGTGGAACGGCAGATGACAGTTTTAGCGCGGGTAAGGCGGAACTGCTCTACAGTGCGGAAGCGATCACGCGCTATGTTGGACAGTACTTCCCGATGATCCGACTGTCCTGGCGCGAGCGGTAGGTTGTAGCCGGGAGAATGTCCCTGGCACGGGTAGTGCAACCAGGCAGGTATGAAGGCGCCTAAAGCTGGATGGTGTCCTCCCCACTGCCCGAATTCTAACTGCAAGTATCACAAGGCGCCAGTCGTTGACTGGCGCTTTAAGCGTAAGGGATTCTTCTGGCGCAAGATCTTCACGCTCGTCCCGACCCTAGAGCTGTGGCCACAGGTATCACCGAGTTACTCGACCCACTCACCCGTAAATGCAAGGCCATTAGGATTCGTAGTGGCGATCAGCACGGCTGCGCACAGAGGCGCGAGACGATCGCCTGGACCAAGCGCCGGCAAAGCTCAGCAGAGAAGCTCACGATCTTTCAAGTCTGGAGAAATTCGATTAAGCGGCGTTGGGAGAAGGGGCCGCCGATCAGCTCGGCGATGCTTGAAGGCCTGACCGCACGACTCCTGGATACCGACGATCTCTTGGCAGAGCGCCTCTTCCGCACCCGAGTCGAGCTAACAGGGAAACCACAAGCTACATCTCCCGCCAGGAAAGGCGCATCATTGGCAGATAGATTCGGATGGCCTGCTGCACGGCCTCTTGGCAATATAGGATCGCACAACTTCCCGAACTGAAGTTGAAGTCGGTCGTTCCCCTCACAATCATCGTTCCCAAGATCCAGGGGTTTCCGGTAAACTTCAAATCGCCTTCCACATAGATGATACCCTCGTACGTGAACCCACCGTTTCCATCCAGATCACCCGTCACGTAAAGAAGTCCCTTGCCAGTGAGGTTCGAGTTGACAGTGCAGTTCCCCTGGATGTATGTAATGCCGTTGAGGGGTTCAACGATGCTCGTGTTGTCCGCGTTGTCGAGGATTCGACTGAGCTGATAGTCTGTCACACCCAAGGTCTGGGCCAGACTGTAGAACGGGTTTGAGGGGCTCGTGTCTTGGTAGTCGGGGAAACCCACTAGATTGGCGGACCCGCTGTTGACTATGGTATCCCCTGTCGTCGTTACACCAGCTAAGTGATTGCCGCCGAGATGCCAGGCGAAACACTGGAAGGCTTTGGGAACGCTACCCACGGGCGTATTGATATCGTGATTGTATCCGCAGATCTCTGCGGAGCCTGTGACGTCGATCGCCTTGTCGACAAACAATGCGCCCAGTGTCCGACCCACCGCCGGAAACCGCGTGACCTCGGCTTCGATTCCCCTCGATCCTTGACCCACGCGCCCGGTGACCGTAATCACTTCGACCGGATATCCAGACACAAAGTTCTCTGCTGGTACCTGCTCGTTATCGTAGAGCACGATTTCACCGGCATCCCGCACACCGTCGCTGTCGAGGTCTTCCCATTTGTGTTCGATCGTCAAAACACCATCGGTGCCGCTGGGCTGGCTGTACTCCATATGGTCGCCACTTAGATTCTGAACCGTCCCCGTGTGGAAATCGCTTGCCCCTCCGGCCGGCGCCGAACCGGGGTTTGTCATATAGATCCGAGCCTTCCAATTCGGGTCAAACGGCGGAGTGTCGCTGATCGCTACGTTGCCCGTCCAACCACCGACCGTCATGACGGTCGGGTTCCGCAGTGACAGCCGGTGAACAGCCTCATTAATCCCCGCCTCGGCTACGTATAGCGCCTCGGTATGTGACCGTTGATTACCGGATATCTTGAGATCCGTCGACGAAATCATGGCCAGCGTGGTCCCGATGATCGAGACCGCAAACAGAATCAGTATAGTCATGACAAGGATGTTCCCTTGTTCACTATGTAGAGACCGCAACACTCGGCTCATGATTTCCCTCCGAAGGATTGCTGATTAGTTCGACGTATTATAAAAGACGACAAGTTGGCCTAGCGATGATGAGGTCCGTGTCGCGGCAACCACGTCCACTCGGCCATCCTTGTCAAAATCCCCGAGATCGAGCGTTCCCACCGAACCCATCGTTCCGCCGTTCAACTGCATCGCATTTTGGTAATCCCCGCTGATCACGAGAAAGAGATCACCCTGATAAAAACTGGGCGAGCTCGTTCCGACAAACACGTCGGGGAAAATATCCAGGTTGATTTGCGCCGTCTCAAGCGTTAATACTTCCGCACCGAGATCCCAGGTGGCACTCGGCCACGCGGGTGTCGTCGGGTAGGTAAACTCTCCGCTTGTCGCAGGCTCGCCAAAGGATGTCAACCCGTGCTCCCAAACATAAACCCTCCCAGCATTGGCGGCAGTCGAGACCGCTACAATAACGTCCAGATCGCGATACGTGTCTTCGACGACGTCGACCACTTCGATGTCGTTGACCGCTCCGCCACCCTCGTAGCGGGCGTACCAACTATACACACCCGCCCCAGAAACGTTTTCGTAAAAATCGATCACGCCCGTGTAATCGCTCGTATGCGACCCCACAACGAGATCTTGATCGCCATCGTTGTCAAAATCCGCAGCCTCGATGGCCCATATCTCACCGAGCTGGACGTCGGACGCGCCGCCTGCCGCCGAAACGGCTTGTGACGCGACGAGACCACTCGCGTTGGCCTTGAAGACTTGAAATCCCCCGGTAAACGTTCCAAAAGGTGACTTGAGACCTAGAACGATGTCTTTCAAACCATTGCCATCCACATCCACAAGCTTGCTCGTCTGGATGACCGTTGGGAAAACCGAAAGATACGATGTATCCGGGCTCATCGACATCATGCCCGTGCCATCGTTCGACCAGGTCTGGATGTTCAACCCGGCTGAGTAATCGAGTCCGGTAATGACATCCGGCTTGCCGTCATTGGTATAGTCGACCGTTCCGACGGTTGTCACGGTTTGTCCGGCGTCCCGAAAATACGATGGTGTCGCTGCAAAGAGTTGGCTCTGTGGTGTCGCTGCCGATACCCACTGGTTGAGAAAGACAACGACATTTCCCGCACCACCGGTCGTCGGCGTTCCGACGATAATATCGGTGTCGAAGTTGCCGTCCTCTCCAAAATCATCGAGCGCCAGCGCCATCGCACCGTCGATGTTGGCCACCCCCGCTTCTCCAAAACTCACCGTGTGATCGAGGATGTCGCCAAAGTCGATTGTCACAGCCGTATCGGGAACGATGACGATGCCTTTAACCAGGTTCAACGTTGTCGACACGTAGCCGGATGGGTCCGCTTCCGACACATCGTAGACATCCGCGCCGAGCCAGAAGCTATAGAAGCCCGCCTGATCCGTCGTGACGCTGTCAACAAGCGGCCCCGATACCGTAATCGTGACGCCGGGTATCCCGGCGTCACCGAGGTCTCGGATTCCGTCACGGTTGTCGTCCTCAAATACATATCCTTCGATGACGCCTTTGATCGGATTTTCCACATCACCAAAATTGACAATCGTCGAGTCACCGGCTATGGCCACTGAAGCCGTGACGGTATTTGGCGTGGTGGATCCCATTCCCTCTGGGTCAACCTCGCTGACATCATAGGAGCCAAGCATGACGACAAAAGAGTACCGCCCCGCCGAATTGGTCGTGATCTGCTCCCCCGTATCGAGTTCGACCAGAACCCCCTCGATACCCAGCTCACCAGCGGTAAGCAAACCATCTTGATCTAGATCATCGAAGACGGTTCCCTTGATATAACCCAGCGACCCGCTTGTCTGGTCACCGTAATCGACGACTTTTGACTGACCTTCGGTCAGTGACACTGCAACGTCGTTCGGTGTCGTCGATGTAAAACCGCTCGGGTCGGTTTCTCTGACCGTATACGTGCCCGCGTTCACATTGAATTTGTAGACGCCGTAGCCATTGGTGAGAACCGTGTTGCCACCAAGGATCCGAACTGTGACGTTCGGAATCCCATTCTCGTTGGGATCCTGCACACCGTCGCCATTAACATCGTGAAACACACGCCCAACGATGACAGATCCGCGACGAGTGGCATTTCGAACGGTGACTTCAGAGCGCATCATGACGGACAAATACCCGCCCGAGGATTCAAACTTGGGGTTGTACTGAGACGCCTCGCATGTTGCCGTCACCCGGATCTTGCGAATACGGCCAAGCAGTGTATCGGGCATCGCGACCAAAGACGTGATCTCTGAGTCACTCAATGTTCCGTTATTGTCCCCGTCACCCCACAACCTGTCAGGCGTTCCAAAATCGAGATCGTGATCGTACAGATACTTGAAAAGCGGTGCAGGGTGCGTGTTATCCGGGTATGCACCGGGCCCGCGGAGCATGGCCAGGTTCGACTTCCGGAGCGCGTTCGCGGATGAGGAGGCACCATAGCTGCGCTTGACCAAAACGTAAAGATTGGGATTTGTGCCGGATTCCTCCGGATCATCGCCCTGATCGCTGGAAGAGATCACCCCATCCTCGTCCGAATCGAGCGTCAAAACCACCGTTTCCGCGGGAGAATCAAACGTCTGTGTTGGGCTGTACAAAGCGCTCCCCGAGGACGGAATGTTGGTCGGTCCAATGACCGCCGTCAGCGGACCTTCGCCGGTCAGTGTCTCACCTCGGTCGGCATCCGCGTTGATCGCCACCTGATACGGACCGGCGTGTACGAGGAACATTTGCCCGTTGGTGTAATCAGTACCTACGCCCGCCTGGCGGAGATTCTGTGTCAGATAATCGATTGCGAATCGAGCGTTCTGCTGCGAGTCGGCAAACTGCCGGGATTGTGCAGCACTCTTCTGGAACAGCGTGAAGATGCCTCCAAAAGCGATTAACACGACCCCCAACATCACGATGCCGATCATCATCTCGATCAGCGTAAAACCTGGATTCTGTCGTTGGAGCGCTTTCATAGAGATCACCACCTCGAATTGGTCAAGATGCTTGTCAGTGTCGCTGCGTTGTCGGAGTTGTCCGAGGGGAAACTGACCGTTACGGTTAAGTGCTTCATCCCCGGCGCCGGGTTGTCGGCTGCGACGACCCAAGACCGGGTGAAGTGAACGTCCACGGGATTACCCGCATCATTATGTGTTCCATTATTGAGTTCCGCATCGTCGTAAGCGAGGCTGACGAGCTCCTCGAGTTTTTCCTGTGCGAGATTGGTGGCTTTGGTCAGGTTTCGCCCGCGGGTTGTAGCCGTGTTCGTTTCGGGTAGCAGTCGCATCGCCATGCCAATGCCAATCCCGAATATGACGAGTGCCACGAGAACCTCGATAAGACCCGCGCCGGTCCTTTGCCTCAGGATTTGCATGGAGTGCTTCTCCTACTTTGTGGAAATGTTACCGGTACCACCAAAAATAGTGATGCTGCGGGTGTTAGCGCGTGTGTTGCGTAGCGTGATCGATCCACCCTCATTGGCGTTTCCACGCGGTCCAAAAATGAGAACCGGGCTGGACAAGGTATGACCTTCGAAGGAAATGCCACCACCCAACGTGTGGGTTGCGCTCTGGTACTCACCGGCATCCCGCACACCGTCACTATCCTCATCCTCGAAATAGTAATACGTCATGTCAGTCATCTTGAATTTGAAGACGACGTCGCGGTTCTTCATGACGGCAGCGCTACGCGCTCCGCGCAGAAAACCCGCGAGCGAGTCAGTCTCACCGCTCAGCCGCCAACTCTGGACAAAGCGGCCCATAGCGGGCACAGACGCCACCGCTACGAGACCCATGATCAGGATGGCAACCATGATTTCGATGAGCGTAAAGCCACCACGAGATCTAATATGCATTCGCCTGCAATCCACGATAGTTGCATCTGCAACCCACATGCCACACCACGCCCCGGACTGGCGACCGGGTGGGGGTTTTCCCCACAGATGTCGCAACCAATGTTGCTGCAGTACGTTAGGCGTATTTTCTAAAGTGCCCTATGAAGGTGTCTAAAAGGGGCGAGCCCGCGAGACGAAGGATGCACAATGGACTACGCAACCCTTAGCCCGCAATTCGCATGGGCGGTCCATTACGAGGGCTGATTGTTGGAGTGAAAGATTGTTTTAAGCGTTCGATTCTGGCGCCATATACCGCCGCAGCCGAGACCCCACAATAATGAAACCCTGAGTCCAGCCAGGGTTACGGTATTCGACGAGCTGCCTTCGAATCCGCCGGGCAAATGGTCGGGGCGAGAGGATTTGAACCTCCGACCCCCTGCACCCAAAGCAGGTGCGCTAA
>CBDVBZ010000061.1:0-20178 GCA_965372355.1 uncultured bacterium
TCGGCCTCCTGGGCGCTCAACAGGACAAAATCAGGTTGATTGCGTTTGAGTCGTTCCGGCTGTTCGACGATCTTGATGGCCATCTGTTGGTTTACGTCGTGGCAGCCGCCGCACGACCGTGGACCGACCGGTTTCTCCGGGGACTTCATCGCGATCTCGCGATGGCACCCCACACAAGACGCGTGGGCCGCAAGCCGGATAGATGAGCGGTTCTCCTCGGTCTCCGCCCGGTGGCAGTCGCGGCATGGCTCTTCTCGCCCCTGGATGTAGACGAGCTTCTTCGATGCTTCGTCATAGATATGATGGCAGGTTTCGCACTTGTCTTTGCTCGCCTTGACGTGTCGATAGTGAAGGGACTTATCCAGACCAAAGGGCCGTCGTGACGATCCGTAGACCGGTGTCTTGCTGTGGCACTCCCCGCACGAAACGGGCCCGGACTCGATGCCCGCTGCGGCATTCTCGTTGTGGCAGGTAATACAGTGGTCGTGATAGAGCGCTTCCATGTTGTCGAGGTCTTCACCCGCCAGACGCATAAACAATGGAGACAGACGTTCATCCTCATGAAGCAGATGGCACGTCTTGCAGTCTTTGTCCTGCTTTGCCAGTGCCTCGGTGTGCAGATCGTGTGGAAACTGCACCGGCGGACGCTCCAGTTCGCGGATCGGCCTGTTGCCATCGAGCGTGAGCAGGTCCGCCCGGGTCGTCTCCTGAACACCGTAGTCCTCGATGGAACCACCGGGGGACGCACAAACCATGAGCAGCACCGCAAACAAGGCGATACACGTTATCCGGTTTCGTTGCATCTTGTTCTCGACGATCCTCATTGGCACTGCGTGGCTACGCCTTCAACTCCTCGGGGATCTCCATGGTCTCGATCAGAATATCGCTGATGAACTTGACGTGTTTGCCGAGCTTGTAGTAGCCGATGATGTCTTCGATCCCGCTGTGGCAGTTATGACAGGGTGTAATGACGATATCGGCGCCGGTTGCCGTTATCTGCTCGGCCTTGACCCGGTTCGACAGCATGCGTGACACCTTCCAGGGCGGGCCGCAGTTGATCTGCCCGCCGCCAGCCTGGCAGCAGTAGTTGTGTTCATAGTTCGGCGACATGTCAGTAAAGTTTTCACACAGTGCGTTGATCACGTACCGGAGCTTGTCGCCAAGACCGCGTCCGCGCACGGTGTTGCAGGGATCCTGCAGCGTGACGTGCTTCTTGTATTTCTCGCGGATCTTGATACGCCCGCTCGATATGAGGTCGTAGTAGAACTCGATCGCGTGAACCATGGGGATCGGCGGAAATTGCCATCCCAGCCAGCGGGGGCCGTCGTATGCGGCGCCCCGGAACGCGTGCCCGCATTCACCCATGACGATTTTCTTTACCTTGAGCCTCTCCGCCGTATCCCAGTGGAGCTTCTCCACGCGTGCCATGATCTCGAAGTCGCCGGAGTACATGGCCATGTTGCTGTTATCCCAGCCATCGGTTGCCGGCATCGTCCAGTCAACACCGCCAACGGCCATAATCAGCGATATGTTGCCGAGCAGCTGCGCGAGGATCTTTGGCTCCGGTGCGATGACCGAGTAGAGCACCTCGGCGCCCTCTTTCTCCAATGGAATGCGGCTGCTGGGGATCTCGGCCTGTGCCTCTTCCTCCTGCCACTGAAGGGTGTCGATCCACTCGTCCTGGTTGACCCACATCTGGTTCATCGTGGCCGAGTGGCTGTTGGTCGTGTCCTGCAGATATAACGGCACGACATCGAGCAGATGGCAGATGCGCCGCACGGTCAGCAGGAGATAGGCAATGTCGATTCCGAACGGACAGTACATGCTGCATCGCCGGCATACACCGCACTCGGTAAACACGATGCGCGCCATGTCGCGAAGTCTCTCCGGTGTCACATAGCCCTTCTTCTTGACGAGTTCCCATATCGTGTTCTTTACCTTGGCCACCGGTGCGAACTGCGGGTCGTTATCACGTGAAAGGTATGTGTGACAGCCTTCGGCACACAGACCGCAGTGCACGCAGGTCTCGATGTATACCTTGAGCCGGGCGGCAGTCTCCTTGGTCAATACCCTCTGGACCACAGCCTGGATTTTCTCCGGTGTCAGCTTCGCTATCGCGTCGTCCAGACCGGGATCCGCCACGTGGCCTTGCGGTGTGTCGTTCATGCTCGCTGCGCCCTCCAAAAGCGTGTTGTCACTCGTCTACCAATCCCTGGAATGACGGACAAAGCCGAACTCGCTGCCCATATACGCCCGGGTCAACGGAAAGAACAGCATATGCGAAATACGGCTAAACGGGATCATGGCCATCCAGATCGCACCGGTCCACATATGGAGAATAATGATGACCTCGTAGGCCAGGATCTGGTAGTAGGCCATAAGACCCGTTATGAACGGGGCGAGAACCAGTGTCAGAAGTATAAAATCGCTCGTCGATGACACAAAACGCACCGTCGGATTCGAGATCCTCCTCATGAGAAATGCGACCCCGCCGATAATGACGATGACGGACATCACTTTGCTCAGAGAGTCGGGCAGCGTCCACCAGCTGATGCCCCAGGATTCCTTCCACAACATCACGTGCCCCACGGTAAGAATCGGCGTCACTATGAGACAGATATGAAAAAGATAGGACAGGATGACGAACATCGGACGGATGCGCATGTTTCTGGCGCCGAACGGTACCGTCCAATGCAGGATAGAACGCAGCCCGAAGCGCCATCGCATATACGGCAGCACCACCTTATCCTTCCTGGCGGCTCTTATCGTCGAGATGATGCGATAGATGCTTCCCGCAATCAGGATGATGAAAGCGATCCAGACCAAAGGGCCACGTGAGAACTCGTACATTCATGTCCTCCTGAACTCAACCACACCCGCTCGGGCTTTAACGCAATAACTCCTCGGCCGGCACGACCTGCCGGTGGTACTTGTCATCTTCGATGTATCTCAACAGTACGTGTTTGCCGTCCGGGCTAAACACGGGATCCCACAACTTGTCGTAGTACTTGCCGGTTGTTTTGTTGTCGGCGAGGAGAAAATGTCTGCCGCCGATCTCTACTTTTGCCAGGATATGCTGCCCGCACGGGCTGAATACCGGATCCCAGGCCATGTCGAACATCTCGGGCACCGGCACGCCGTCCGTGACGATCGTCCACCGGTTGTCTTGCTTTGCCAGCGCCGCGACCCGTTTGTCGTCGGGGGAGAACACGGGGGCCGACACCATATCGGTGAACGTTCGTTTCCACGGTTTGTCATCGACGGCGATGGTCCACTTGCCGAATTCGGGCGACACCACGGCGGCGATCCGTTCTCCGCCTGGGCTGTATCTCTGCGAGAAGATCTGGTTGTAGCGGCCGTTCCACACCGGCTGGTCGTCTTCGACCAGCATCCAGGCGCCATCCTTGCGTACCGGCGCAATCACCGATCCACTCTGGGGATGAAAGACAGGAGACCACACACAACCGTAACGTGACGGCCAGGGTTCGCCGTTGACGGCAATCGTGTATTCGAGTTTACCGGTTCGTATCTCGGTGGCGACCAGCTGGCCGTCGGCGCTGAAAACCGGGTTCCATGTGTTGATGAATCGGCTGTCCCACGCTTTTCCGTCTACCGCCAGCGACCAGACTCCCCTGAAGAATGTGGGTACGTCGGCTTCCTTCAGCGCCTCGACTTGTACGGTCGCAGCCGCACTCGTTCCGTCCGGGCTGACGCACATATCGCGCATCCCGACAAAATCCTCTTCCCATGTCTTCCCGTCGATCGCGACGCCGTACATCATGTCCTTCTTATAGGCGACGGCGATCGCTTTGCCATCGGCGCTAAACACCGGATGCCATGCATACTCGAACCGCGCCTCCCACGGTTCACCATCGACGGCAAGCGTCCACTCGTCATCGATTCGTGCAAGGAAGATCAGTTGACCCAGGGGCGAGAAGCGGAGGTACCAGCAAAGCTCGAAACGGGTGGGGAAGAGTTCGGCATTCACAGCGACGCCAAAGTCACCGTCGGCCGCCTTGCCCAGCGCGGCGATCTTCTCGCCATCGGGGCTCACGGCCAACTCGTCGATCGTCGGTATGCCGTCGCGGGCTCTCGCCAGATCGGCGACAACCCGGTCTTCGACCTGCCAGCTCCAGCTATTGCGATCTCTCACTAGAACAATCCCTTATCCGCCTGAAGTGGCTGTCGTCCGGCCCTGGCCGAAAACCTACAAGATCAGTAGGAGCTTGTGAATATAATCACATGGAAACTACACCAACAGTAGATGTTAGGCAATATGACTTTTAGCAGGTTTTACGGTGCGACGCACACGACCACTATCGTGAGGTCATCCGATTGTTCTGCGCCCGCGGTGAACGTACGGACGGCGTCCATGATGTGGCTGATGATCTCGGTGGCGCTTTTGTCACGGACATCGCGGACGGCCGATTCGAGACGGTGCTCGTCGAAAAACTCGGTTTCCCCCGGCGGCTCGTCATCATCGGCGGTTTTCTCCGTCGCGCGCGCCGCCTCGGTGACACCGTCGGAATAGAGCACCAGGACATCACCGGGCTCTAGCGCGGCTTCGACGGGTTCATAGGTGCTCTCGGCGAAAATCCCAAGCGGTTTGCCTGCCTCTGTTAGCCATTCCGCGTCACCGGAGTGCCGCATGAGTAGCGGGGGATTGTGTCCCGCGCATGCATAGCGAAGCGTCCGGTTGGTCGGATCGACAACACCGTAGAAGAACGTGACAAACTGTTCCAGGTCGACTTGTTCGGCAATGAGGCGGTTCAAGTGATTGAGGATCTCGTCTTCATTATCTACAATGCGAGCCTCGGATTTGAGTGCGGCGAGAACGTTCGACATGAGCAGCGCGGCGGGCACACTCTTGCCCGACACATCACCAATTGTGAGTCCCAAACGGCCGTTGGACAGGGGCAGGAAGTAGAACAAGTCACCACCCACCTCGCGGCTCGGAATCGAGAGCCCGGCGACATCGAGCCCGGGGATCGAAGGCGGGGACTGCGGCAGCATCCGTTGCTGGATATCACGCGCCAGAGCCAGATCGGCTTCGAGACGTTCCTTCTCGAGCAGTACTTCCTGGTGCTTCTCTATATTAGCGGCCATCGTATTGAATGTTGACGCCAGCTGACCCATCTCATCCTTGCCGGAGAGCGCAACACGGTGCCGCAAATCACCCTCTCCGAATTTCTTCGCGGCCTCCGAGAGCCCTTTGACATCGGTGACGATCCCTTTGATGATCCCTCGTCCCGTGCGCACCGCCGACAGCTCCACGATCAGAAAGAGGAGACCGATGGTGAGGAAGACGAAGATGGCGAACGCCTGCGAAGCAATCGAGATGGTGCTGTTGGTAAGGCTCTCGAAAAGACCACGAGGAGACGTGGAGAGTTTGAGTTGTACGGCGCCGATGCGAACGTTTTTCTCGAGGGGCACGAGCCAATTGCCCATGGGAATGTAGGTGCGCGCGAGATAGTACGTGCGCTCCCAGAGACTATCATGTTTCAAATCCCCTTCAAACGGTGCCGCCACGGTGAAGGCGCTATCCGCCCAACTCATCTCGATGTCCGCCGGGTCCTCCTCATCGCTCAGTTCAATACTCAAGCCGCTCCCGCTCGTGATGTGGATATTGGGCGAGACATCGATCCGCACATCCGACTGGATCTTGTCGGCGATGCGTGCGATGTAGAGCGAATCTACAACCACAAAAACCTCTGCTCCAGTACCGCGACCGTCCGCATGATGAACTCGGGCCGCGCGCAGATAGAGCGAGCCGTCCGTTTGCATGAGCCCAATGGCGCTGTCGCCGGGGATGTCGGCGAAGAAGTTGCTGCCGAGGATCGCCTCCGGCGTCTCGTCCGATGACACGAGCGAGCGCGTGACCCACTGCTCCACGCCGGCTTCCGCAGCGCTTGCCGTGTCCCGTTTGATCGTCGTCCATTCCAGCTGTCGAATCACAGCAAAGACGCGGTCACTCGGGTGGGCTTCCCAACGATCGGTGCTGCGCATCGCCGGTTGCAAGTCGCCGAGGTCGGGCGTCGCCGGCAGGGAAGAGAGTAGGATCTCCACCGTACGCATGCCCTCATCGAGGGTTCGCTCAAATGTCTGGCGCGCGACACTGGCGCGGTGCAGGCCAATCCCCATATACACGATCAGGACCATGAATATGAGCGCGAGCGTACCGGGAATCAAACGGTACATGGCGAAGGCCACTGTGAAACGGCGCTTGAGGCTCAAACCCCGCAGACGAACCGGTGCAAGCAACAGGTGAAGGAAACCGATGATGACCTGTACGTGCAGCAGAACGAGCATCACGCGGATTGCGTGCGACCATGGACGCAAGAGGTAGACGAGCGCAGCGGCAGATTGTGGCAGATCCACCTGCAAGGGTGTCAAGGACCGGTCGTCGTCGAAGACCGCCTGGACGAGCTCGCCATCCGGGGTGGCAATGTCGGGCTGGCGGAAGAGAAAGAAGGCCAGGAGCCCCAGCAAGATGACCAGCCCTACGCGGCCCCACCCGTGGACTCCCGCTGTCCATTTCAAACGCCATAGCGGCAGCACGAGCAGAATGGCGAAGACGACTGTGAAATCCGGGACAAACGTGGTCGCGATGAGGCACAGGAGGATCAGAACGCCACGCCAGGAGCGCGCGAGGCGGGGTCTGACCGCGAGCAACCACGATCGCACCGCCCAGGCCAGAAGCAACGTGCGGAGGATCTGGATCGCACCGATGCCGAGCACAACGGGTGTCGTCGGCTCGGTGGGGTTGTCGCCCCCCTGGAACCCATCGATGATCGACTCCGCCAGCAAGAAAAGCCCGAACTGAAGCCCGAGCGCCAGAATCACGAACACGAGGTTGCGGCCCCGATGCGGCTCCGCCACCCGCGTCCGGCGCCACAAAAGAAACGCAGCCACGATAAGCGCTAACGACCCCAGTATGCCAATGAATTTCACGTTGTTTGTCTCAGCGGAAAGAAGCCCGGGCCACGATGTCGGGTGTCTCGAGGCAAGGGTAGCCCATTTGCCCGTGCTTTTCTCGTGGAAAACGGCCGCAATTCGTGATAAAAAGACACATTACCACAAAGCCAGCATCTTCCGCCGCCGGGCGGTTCTAAAGCGGGCAATAGCCCCGGCGGGTTGCGAGTCTATTATCTCGACGATACTCGAACGCGGGGAAGGAGCCGATCGTGACCGATCCGCAGGCAACACAACGGGGCAGCGGCAAAACACGCTGGGTCGTCCTGGCGGGGATGAGCCTGGTCATCTTCGCCAACTACTACCTGTACGATTGCTTCTCGACGTTAAAGGGAGTGCTTCAGACCGATCTGGGTGCGACGTCGACCCAGTGGGGTCTGATCCGCAACTTCTATAACGTGCCCAATACGTTTCTCTTTATGGCCCTGATCGGCGGGATCCTTCTCGACCGGTATGGCATCCGGAAGATCGGTTTTGCCTTCACGTTGATGTGCGCCCTGGGGGGCATCGTCACAGCCTACGGTGTGAGCGATACCTTCCGAAACGGCGGGCTCGGGTACGGCTTTATGAGTTCGTTCCTGCCCAGCTATTCCCCCGAATTGAAAATGATGATGTTCGGGCGGCTGCTCTTCGGGCTCGGCGCGGAGACGCAGATCGTCATGCTGAACAAGGTGTTGGCCAAGTGGTTTATGGGAAAGGAGCTGGCCTTTGCCTTTGGGCTGAACCTGGGTCTGGCCCGTCTGGGATCGGCGCTGGGGATGTCGCTTTCCCCGAGGATCGCCAGCCAGATCAGCTTTAACGCCGCGCTTTGGGTGGGTGCGGTGGTCATGCTCTCCGGTTTGATCCTCTTTCTGGTCTACATGATCATCGATAAGCGGGACGAAACACAGCGGGGAGATAGTGACGCCGGCAAGCTGGCGGCGGACGAGGAATTTCGTATCACTGACATTCTGAAGCTTCTGAAGAACCGGTCGTACATCCTTATCGTGTTGCTCTGCGCGAGCTTTTACGCGGTGGTCTTTCCGTTCCAGGATTACCTGGCCGATTTTCTCAAACACAAGCACGGCTTCACGGATATCAAGGCAGGCGATCTGACATCGCTGATCCCGTATGCCGCGGCGGTGTGCACGATCTTCTTCGGTGCGTTTGTGGATAAGAAGGGAAAACGGGCGACGTTGATGCTGGGTGGGGCGGCGCTCCTCGTGTTCTCACACCTCTGCTTCGGGCTGACCCACATCACACCGTGGGTTCTCGTGCCGCTTTTCGGGATCGCGTTTTCGCTGGTACCGGCCGCGATGTGGCCCGCCGTCGCGTTGATCGTCCCGGAGAAACGGCTGGGTACAGCCTACGGCTTTATGACGTGGATGCAAAACCTCTGGTGGTGGGCGATGGCGCTGATCGCCGGGTGGGTGCTCGACAAGACAAACCCGGATGTCACGCCCGAAGCGCTCAAGGCGGGAACGGGTGTCTACGATTACACCTGGACGATGATGGCTTTTGTCGCTCTGGGTGTTGTGGCGTTGCTCGTAGCGGTCGCGCTCAAGATCCACGAGAGCGGTCCGGACAACCACGCGCTCGAGTTGCCCAGTGCCGAGGCGGCGGCGTTCAACGAGGCCAAACGCAGGGGAGAAGCCTAGGCGGCTAGTAGGTTTTGATCGCGCGCGAGCCGGGGTAGACGCCTCCGGTCGTGCCGTGTATTGAGACCACATCACCCGGACCAATACGGGTGACGACGTTGCCCTGGCTGTCGGTGATGATCGCCTCGCGCTTGCGCGCATTCACGCTCATTCCCTCGACACCCAGCACCGCGCTGTAGTCTCTGTTCTCGATACCATTGATCGCAATGGCAGCGTGCGATGTTGAGCCACCCTTGGCGGCCAACAACCCGTCGGCAAGCAGCGACAGCGGGATCTCGTCGGGTGAGGGATTCTCGAGAACGGCGAGCACACCGTCGACGTCGTCGCGCTGCGAAAAATCCTGTTTGGCCAATCGCAGCAGGTCTGACTCGTCAAAGGCGGCGATACCGCGAAACGCACCGCCACGGACACCGACACCGCGTGCGATCTCGCCCGATAGATCCTCGAATGTCACCACCCGCTTGTTCATGGCGATCTCCGCGGCGCGAGACTGCAAGATGCTCAGGACACCGCGCTCGACCGTGAACTCGACCTCCTGATCGGTACCCATGAATCCGCGGAGTGCGGCCACACCGTCGCTCAAGCGGCGATCCAGCATCGGCATATACAACGGCAGCTCGCCGATAGGGCGGAAGGAGATCGATCGTGTCAGACCGGCGACGAGGTCGTCACCGTGCGCGGAGAACTTGATATCACCGGTGGGGACGCGTACGCCGAGGCTGTTGAGCGTCGTGCGAGGGATCACACCTGTGAGCGACGCGCATGATTCATCCATCCCCACGCAGATCTCGTCGTTCGAGCGGTTGCCCAGCGCCATTTCCTGGACGATGACGGCGGTCTGCCATGACTCGCAGACCGATTTGATCTCACGGTAACGCCGGGCACCTTCCTTGTCCCAGCTCTTGAAAACGGCCCGGGCCGCTCCGATCAGCTGCTTTCTGGGATCGGCAAGAAGCGCCTCGAGTTCGTCGCCGTGCCCGTCCTTCGCGAGGACATTCTTGGTCTCGTCGGCGATTTCTTTCATGCCTTCCCACGGGAGGTCTTCCTTGTACTCGACGCCGTAGCGGCGTTTGGTCTCTTCGACGAGGCTGTACTGCTCCATATCGACACCCCACACCGCCTCGGCATACGAGGCCAGAAAGCGCCGGTACGAATCGTACGCGCACCACGGGTCCACCTTGGCCAGACCCTCCGCCATGTCGTCGTTCATCCCGACAAACACGACGGTCGACAGCATGCCGGGCATCGAAAACACCGAGCCGCCGCGGACGGCCACCAGCAGCGGACGCTCGCTGTCGCCGAACACCTTTGGCTCACCGTCGCGCCGGGCAATGTCCTGCTCGAGTACACGCAGGTGCTTCGTAATCAACTCGTCCAACCGCGCATCGTCACCCTTATGGATCCCCTGTCGGGCCAGGGTTGTCGGCAAGATGAAACCATCCCGGGTGGGCAGCCCCAGGTGGCTTATATAAAGGAGGCCCGACCCCTTGCCCCCGTAGCAGTCGCGCACGTTGCATACGTCCTCGTTCTCGATGCGCTCCGCGATCTCGTCGCGGTGCGATATATGCATGACCGCGAACGGGTCCGGTTGCGAACCGGCCCTCGCCGACCCGCCACCAAGCGGCGCATCCAGATCGGTCTCGCTCGCGATGTGCCCCAGGGCGAGATCGAGGAAGGTGGCAATACTATTGAGGTCGTGCATGTAACGCTGCATGTTGGCCATCGCGATGCGAAGTTCCTCGTCGTCGAAACCGAGCCGTTGTTGCATCTGTTCGAACGGCATGATGACACGGCGCACGATGTGCTGGTAGTTGCGCTGGATCTGTTCGAGCACGTTGCGGATCTCGGCGTGGGTTTTTGTCGGATCCCGCAGCATGTCGGTGAGATCTCCGAACTGTCGTGAGTACAGACCGTCGTGCGTCAGGTTGAGCACGCAGCTGTGGATGATCTCCAGACACTGATCCAGATCGACGCCGTTCTCACCGTATTCGATCGCCACGTGGCGAAGCGCGAAGTATCCCATCTCCTCGAGCAGACAGTCGAGCTGGTAGGTGAGCAGCCGTTGTTCCGGAAACGCCCGCTCGCCGAGTGCAATGCGCAGACGCTTTCTCAGTCGCGACCTTGCCACGAACGTCTCTCGGTACTCGTTTTGTTGGTAGAGGGCGAGAAATCCATCGAGTTCCTCGAAGAGCTCGTTCTGGTATGTTGCCCGGGCCGCAGCGATGAACTCGTCGACGCAATCCCGAAGCTCGGTCTCGGCGGCATCGGCGTCAAAGGATTCCTCATCGGGTTTTAACTGAAGCAGTGCATCGAGACGGCGTGCGATGTCGGCCGCACCGGTGAGGTTGGGGACAAACTCCGTAACGCGGCTCTTGATGATGCGCAGGTGATGGTAGTACGTCCAGCGGTTGGGTGCGCGAATGCCGGTGACCGCCGCATCCACCTCTTCGACAAAGCTTCGGCCGAACTCACACCGGCCGAGCGCCGCCTCGTAGTCTGCCTGCCATTCGCGAATACGGGAAACGGTCTCCGATGTGCCGAGCAGATCTTCGAGATCGTGGATGACGCGTTTGAGGAGGTGTTTTGCACGCTCGTGGCTGCGTGCCTTCTCATCCGCCGGGCTGACGACCGGGTAACCGACCCCGGCGAGCTCCGTGGTGTCACCGGTGTCGATGTATTTCTGATATGCGCGTGCGAGCGTCAATGTGTGACGGCCAATGGCGTGGTGGCTGCTGCGCCTGATCTCGTTGACGATATCGCTCCCCCGTACGTGGATCTCCGCGAGATCGATCGTGTCGTTCCACATGCGGTCGATGAGCTTTGGTTTGCTGATGACGGACGTAATATTGCGAATCAACATGCGTAGGAGAAACGGCCGGCGGTCAGAAGTCACCGCGTTGACAAAACGTGTCAGCTCCTTCAAAACGTTGTGCACTTCGGACTGGAGATTTTTTGCGCTCAAATACTGTTTGAAGGAGAAAAGGCTCAAACGAGCGACGAGACAACGAAGCACAAAAACCGACTCGCTTCGGTTGACGCTCTGGTTGATCCGCTTGAGCTGCTCGACCAAGTCACGGATCCGGGTCACCTGGACGACACCAACATCCTCACCGGACAGCTCCGACACATCCGGTTCGAAGTCGATAACCTCACCATCCAGACCGGTGAGACCACGAAGCACATCGTCGGTGAGGATCTTTCCCATCGGCAGTGGTCCCGTAAAGACGGTGTCGGCATGGTCATCGGTCGCCCTCTGGACGAGCAGCGCGTCGGTGACGATATAGGGTACGAACAATGTGTCGGACGCCAGAAACACCCGGTGGTTTGCAATACAGAAGTGACCGGTGCGCTCGCTGATCGACTGCCTCACCATCTGGTAATGGTAGAGCGCGTGATGCCGGGCAGCACGATCCGAAGGATTGAGGCACGCCGCCCGCAGCGCAATGCTAATTGTTTCCAACTGACCCTGTTCCTCGTCGGTGAGCAGGACATCTGGAGTCAGCGTCGCCGTGGCGGTAGCGGTCTGCATCTGAGCTGTCGGTTCGTGCGGCTGTTGTCCCGTCGGAGGTTCCGTCGTACCGGGAGCCGGGCCGCTGGCGCCGGAGGCGCGTGGTGCCTTCTCATCGGTAGTGGCCGGCGAACCACCGCGCGGAGGTGTTGTCGTCGGTTCCTTGATTTCGACATAGACGCCGGTGGCTTCTCGCAGCACCTCGAATAGAGGCTTGCCTTCCGTCTCGAGTTTTGCGTTTACCTTGCGCAGCGCAGCGACGTAGTCCGGGAACCTGCTTCCCTCGACCGTTATTCCGTGATCGCGCGCGACCCGTTCGGTAATCGTGTAGATTTCCTCGCGCAGGATCTCATAGAGATCCTTGCCCTGTAGATGGGCCACCGCACGTGCCAGCGCGAGGGATATCGACAACATTGCGTTCATTCCCAGGTTCTGTTTGCGCTGCATCACGGCGATCTGTTCCTCGGTCGAGGCGTCCTCGCTGATCTTGCCCCGGCGCCGCGCGACGTTCAACTCGAGTGAGAGCAACGTTCTGTCGATATCTTTCAGCGACATCGCGGAAACCGGCCGTCCGGCAAACGCCGGAGCGATGAACTCACGCACGTTGTCCGCGGCATTGAGACACCCCTTGCCGTTATAACGCTGCGAGCGCGCAAAAACCTCGGTCAACGCATGGTCGCCTACCTCTTTGATCTGCGCGTCGCCGACTTCATCGCTGAATTTGTACACACCCGGTTCGACATCGTGGAAGAACGACGGATGACCGTCGATCACTTCGCGGTGCACAGCTCGCTCGATACGCGAGTCGACGAGATGGATGGCCTCACCCGCACCGGCCGAGGTCCCGAGCGGTGTCGCGGCCTTGAACTTGAGCGAAACACCCGCATCGGGCAGACGCAGCTCCACCGTCGCTCCAACGGTCGGTATGCCGGCATTCGTGGGCTCTTCATAGCCAAACATGTTGTGAACCAGCGCGATTTGATCCGGCTTGAGGCTCGCGCTCTCCTCATCGATCGCGCCGCGCTGCATCACCTCGTTGATGGCCTGGTATTTGATAAGACGCTCGGTGTTCGCGCCCCCGCCGCACTTGAAACCGAGCGAGTTGACGGCGAGTGCAATCTGGGCCTCCATGTCATCGTTGGGACTCTTCGAGCGGTGTGACACGACGAGTTCCATCCCCTTGCCGAGTGCGACGAGCATCGCCACGATGGTCTCGTACAGAGAACCGATCTGGTTGGCCTTGATCAGCGCGGCATTCATGAGCCCCTGCGCCGAGGCCAGCTCGATCGTCGCGTCGTTGGTCGTCACCAGGTCATCGCCGATAACAAACACGCGGTCACCGAGCCGGTCGACGCACTTCTGCCAGCCTTCGTAATCGTTCTCGGAGAACCCGTCCTCGATCGAGAGAATCGGTATGTCGTATTCTTCGATCGCCTGGACATAGAGATCGAGCACCTGGTCGCGGTCCATAACGGTCAGCGTCTTGTCACGCCAGAACAGGTACATACCAACGGCGTCGGGGATCTTGAAGTGCTTGCGGTAGGCGATTTCCAACTCGGACATCGCCGGGTCGAGCGCGATAGCGACATCGACACCGGGACGGTACCCGCACTCCAGCATCGTTTGCTTCATCATCGCCCACAGACGCACCTCGGGGAGCGGGTATTCGCCACGCTCGATGTATGGCGCAAGACCTCCCTCGAGACCGATTCCCATCACGCGCCCACCCTCGGATTTTTCGATGATCTCTTTGAGACGGTTCTGCAGGCGGACGGTCATCTCCTGCGCTTCCTGGTAGTCGCACGCGCCGAGTATCAGGAACATCGCCTCTTGCATACTGACGTTGGACTCGGGGTATTCCTTCTCGGTGTGTCGCCCACCCATGCCGCAGTTGCGAAACTGCCACGGTGCGGTGACCGGTCCCAAACGCGGATGCGTGATCTCCTGGACGCGGCTGTTGAGCATCTTGTCACGCGCAACGCTCACCATTTCCAGCCATGCTCCAGCGGCAACCACTCTCTCCGCTTTCTCCGCTGCCGCCTTTTCGCGTTCGCGAAACTCGCGGTACTTTCCGGGGTCTGCGAGCATAAAATCGAGAAACGACACGATACCGATACCGAGCAGAAGTCTGCCGATGTACACGGCAACCGTCGTATCAAAGATCAACCCAATGGCAAGGAGTACGATGGCCGGCGGGATTGCAAGGGCCGCGATATTGCGGCTCATTCGTGGACCGGCGGCCGAGACGGCAAGGTTATACGCGGAGTCGGGGTAGTAGTTGAGGCCCTGGCGCTTGATGCCAATCGCTCTTCCGTACGGGGCGAGTAAAAACACTTTGAGCAAGCCGAAAAAACGCGCAACCGGCGATGCACTTAGCAGACGCTCTGCGTCACGCTGCGAGCTGTCGTTGAGCGCGCTCAGTTTCGCCGCCGTCAGGTAGTGGCCGATTTCATGTAAGGCAATGGCCGTGTGAAAAGTAATGTACACAAAGAGTGCGGAAACGATCGTCTCGGGGCTCACGAAGATGAACTTGAGCACCTCCCCCTTCATGATCTCTGAGGCGGGTAGTGCAAGCACGGATGAAATAAACGCCACGTGGAACGAAACGAGGATGTGGTTGGCGATGACCCAACCTTCTTGCAGCCTCGCTGGCCGTTCCGAGTGGCGTGTAACGATCCCACTGGTCGTCGGAGTAGTCATTTCTTTCCCCCTGGTAGGCTTCCCGATACTTCCCAGGGGGATATTAACGCCGATGGCGCGAGCGGTCCAAAACAAAAGGAAGGGTTTCCTATATAATGAGGGCCGTGGTCTGAAAGGCAACCCTTCCAGGACCAGGTTGGCGTCCGGAGAAAGCAGCCCTTTCAGGACAGGCTCAATCGGCGTTGACAATAATGATCCGATGAGCGCTCGCGTACATCCAATATGTGCCGGTATGAGCTGGTGCTACCTCGTCGAAGGGGATGGTGGTGTGGTCCTCGTCGATGCGGGGGCGCCGCCGAGGCCGATGGGCGGTCGTGAGTTCGCCCGTATCAAGGCCCGCTAGAGGCCTCGCGTGTGCTATAATACACGTGCAAATGCGTGATACCCGTCAAACAGACGAAAAAGCAACGGCCGCCCACAGCGCTGCCAGACTCCTGAGTGTCCTCCAGAACCTCGTTGCCGAGATCCATCCATCGCGGCCCCAGACACAAGACGTCAACCTCGACAGCCTTTTTGACCGTGACCTCGGTCTCGACAGCCTCGGCCGTGTCGAGCTCCTTGCTCGTGTCGAGAAAGAGTTTGGGGTGAGCCTCGTCGAGCGCGCCGGTTCGGAAGCGGATACCCCCCGTGATCTGCTCCGCGCGCTGCGGGCCTCGGACCGGATGGCGGTGCGCGGTGATGGCCACGATGTGGTGTCGATCGAGCTCGGCGATGCCGAAGCCGCGCCGCAGAGCGCCGAAACATTCGTCGATGTTCTCAAGTGGCACGTCGAGCGCCATTCCTCGAGACCACAGATTCATTTCTACGGTGATGATCGTGACGACGACGTGGCCACATACCAGGACATATGGGATGGCGCCCTGGCGGTGGCGACCGGTCTGCAACACCGGGGGCTCGAACCCGGCGACCGGGTGAGCATCATGCTCCCGACGGGACGCGACTACTATTTTGCCTTTTTTGGAATACTGCTCGCCGGTGGGGTGCCGGTGCCCATCTATCCGCCCGCTCGGCGGACCCAGATCGAGGATCATCTCAAACGACACCAGGCCATTCTGGAGAACGCGGGCACTACGGCGTTAATCACCGTGCCCGAGGCGAAACCCTTCGCCCGTATCCTCAAATCGCAAGTCCACACGATGCGAGCCGTCGTGACGGTCGATGAGCTGTCGGCATCGGGCGGCATCCACGAACAGCCGCCACTGTCGGCGGGGGATACGGCTTTTCTACAGTACACATCGGGCAGCACGGGCCAACCCAAGGGTGTCATCCTGACGCACGCCAACCTGCTCTCCAACCTCCGCGTGATTGGCGATGCGCTCCGTATCGATGACACCGATGTCGTTGTCAGCTGGCTTCCCCTGTATCACGACATGGGGTTGATCGGAACTTTAATGGGCAGCCTCTACTATGCGTGCCCGCTTGTTCTCATGAGCCCCGTGGACTTCATCACGCGGCCGCAGCGGTGGTTGTGGGCGATTCACCGTTACCGGGGCACGATGTCCGCGGCGCCAAATTTTGGCTACGAGCTGTGCCTGCGGCGGCTCAAAAAGGAAGACATAGAGGGTCTCGACCTGAGCTCGTGGCGGGTGGCGCTCAACGGCGCCGAGCAGGTGAGTGCCACGACGATCGAACGCTTCAGCAGCCGTTTTGCCTCGCACGGGTTCCGGCCCGAGACGATGATGCCCGTCTACGGTCTCGCCGAGAACTCGGTGGGCGTGACCTTCCCGCCGTTGGGGCGGCGTCCCCTGGTCGACGCAATCCGGCGTGACGATCTGATGCACAAGGGACGCGCGGTACCGGCCGGTGAGGATGCGACGCCGCTCCGTGTTGTGGCGTGCGGCCGTCCGCTGCCAAAACACGAGGTCCGGATCGCCGGTGAGGGAGGCCGCGAGCTGCCCGATCGTCAGGTGGGGCGGCTCCAGTTTCGGGGCCCATCGGCCTGCAGCGGGTATTTCCGCAATCCCGAGGCCACGAAGGAGCTTTTCGACGGAGACTGGCTCGACTCCGGTGATCTGGCCTATGCGAGCCAGGGAGACGTCTTCATCACGGGCCGCGCCAAGGATATCGTCATCCGGGCGGGCCGCAATATCGCGCCCTCGGAGTTGGAGGAGGCGATCGGCGGGAACGACGGCATTCGTAAGGGCTGCGTCGCCGTGTTCGGCAGCGCTGATCCCAAGACGGGTACGGAGCGGCTGATCGTTCTCGCCGAAACACGCGGGGCGCAATCAGAACCGGCCAACGGGCTGCGAGAGATGATCAACGTGCTCGCCGTGGATCTCGTTGGGACGCCGCCCGATGACATCCGGCTCGTCCCACCCGGTACGGTGCTCAAGACATCGAGCGGCAAGATCCGCCGCCAGGCGAACCGCGACATCTACGAGCGCGGCGAGCTCGGCGCCAGTCGGCGCCCCGTGTGGTGGCAGATCGCACGGGTGTCGGTCATGGGCCTCACGCCGTGGTTGAGACGGCTTCGTCGCCAGACGGCGGAATGGTTGTACGCGGTGTACACATGGGCGGTGATCGTTCTGATCGCACCGATATTCTGGTCGCTTGTGGTCCTCGCTCCGCGCGCCAGGTGGAGCTGGCAGGTTGCCCGCCTCGGTGGACGGGTCCTCGGGCTCGCCACGGGTACGGGGCCGAAGCTCCGCGGTCGGGAGAACGTGCCGTCCGATGGCCCATGTGTGTTCGTCGCCAACCACGCCAGCTATCTCGACGCCTTTGCCCTGATGGCAGTTATGCCCCGGCCGGTCAGCTTTGTCGCCAAGCGGGAGCTCAAGGCGAATCCTCTCGTGCACGTGCTTCTTCGCCGGCTCCACACGGAGTTCGTCGAGCGCTTCGACAAGCAGATGGGGATCGACAACGCGCGCCGGATCGGTGCGAAACCCCGATCGGGGTGGCCGGTCTTCTATTTTCCCGAGGGGCGTCTCGCGCGGATGGCCGGTTTGAGACCATTCCACATGGGTGCGTTCGTCGCCGCCGCGGAGAACGGGGTCCCCGTGGTCCCGATCGCACTGCGAGGCACACGGTCCGTGCTGCGGCCCGGTACACGATTTCCGCGCCGGGCGGCCATCACCGTGACGGTGGGTCCGGCGATCGGCGTTATGACCGATAAGGACGGGAAGAAACCCGATCCGGATGCCTGGTCCGAGGCATTGAAGCTCCGGAGTCAGTCGCGCGCGCACATTCTTAGGGCTAGCGGCGAGCCGGACCTTGCAGAGTGACGGGGAAATTTGACAGGGACCCACCCGCCTGTCAGAAAAATGATACACATGCACTATTGCATCGGACGTCCTTTCCAAACAAGATTCTAATCAAATTCAGAGAGACATCGCGGCACGGAATCGTGTAGACTCCCGCGCGAAACGGACCGTATACTGGCGTGGCTTCCGCAACATGGCAACGCGGGTCACAACCGCAGGTGTCGCGACCCGCACATCCAAAAAGTACGCGGCTTTCAGCAAACAAATTCTTGCCTAAAATTGCATTCGTATTACATCGTTTGGCTGAACGGGCAAATCACAAGAATACGACTTCGCGTGTAGCGATGAATCGAAGATGAACCAAGCAAAGTGGAGGGCGTAATGAAGACGAGTTTGAAGACAGCTTCCGTCCCCAAACGGAAGACAAAGGGCACACAGTTTGTGTGCAACATCAATCCTGAAGCCAAGACGGTCTACCTGGTCGGCGAATTCAACAACTGGAATCCCTACGCGGATAGAATGATCAAAAGAAAAGGCGCCTTTCAGAAGACACTCAGTCTCGATACCGGTGAGTATCAGTACAAGTTTCTCATCGACGGTGAGTGGCATAGCGATCCGTCGGCGGAACAAGTACCGAATGATTTCGGGACGACGAACAGTATCATCCGTGTGTGATTTGGACACACGAGTCCAGGGCAGGTGTAGTGGCCGCCTCAGAGGCGGCGTTGCCGACGACGATTGCAGCCGCCGCCATCCTCTGGAAGCGGTGCCATCGTCAGCTTGCAGGTCAAGTAGGTCTGCTCATGAGAGAAAAGACGTATGCGTGTGTTAATGCTGGGGTGGGAGTTCCCTCCCTATATAAGTGGAGGACTGGGCACGGCGTGCCGTGGCTTGACCGACGCGTTGCGGCGGCATCAGGCGCGGATTCTGTTTGTATTGCCTCGGGCGGTCGATTCCCCGGGGTCAGAAGGCTCTGACGATGTGTCAGAGCCAACCGTCGGGTCCCAGGAATCGTTGAGAAACCCGAAAGGTGATCTCACCCTGGCCCCGGTCCCCAGTGAAATAAACAACCCGTATTACACGGCGGCCCGTCGATCTACCGACGAAGCGGACGCCAACCGCGCACTGGCCGAGAATCCCAAAAGATCTTCTTCAAAACAAAAGCAGGACTCCTCAGTACGGGTCCTCGGTGTCGGATCCGGCGATGGTTATGACGGTGATCTGACGGGGAAGATCCGTGCGTTTGCCGATCGTTGCGCCGACCTCACTCGCCGGGAATTGTTCGATGTGATCCACGCGCACGAGTGGATGACGTTTCCCGCCGCTGTAAAGATCGCCGAGTTTTCCGGCAGACCGCTGGTCGCCCACGTTCACGCAACCGAGTTCGATCGTTCCGGCAAGAACCTCAACGGACCGATCTTCGAGATCGAACGCTACGGTATGCACGCGGCCACGAGAGTGGTCGCCGTGTCGCACAGAACGAGGCAGACCATCATCGAACGATACGGGGTGCCGGCGGAGAAGGTATACGTCGTCCACAACGGGATTGATTTCGATCGGACCGAGGAGCTGCCGCGGCGTGCTCCCGCGCGGGAGAAAGTCGTGCTCTTTCTCGGCCGGATCACCATGCAAAAAGGTCCCGAGTTCTTTGTCCGCGCGGCGGCCCGCGTCGCCGAGCGTATCGATGACGTCCGGTTCGTCATGGCGGGCTCTGGCGACCTCGTCCCGGATATGATCAAGCTGGTCGGCAAGCTCGGTCTCGAGGACCGGGTGGAGTTCACCGGCTTCCTGCGCGGTGATGAGGTGCGGCGGGCGTACGAGGGGTCTGATGTGTATGTAATGCCATCGGTGAGTGAGCCCTTTGGCTTGACGGCTTTGGAGGCGGTGCGTCATGGTGTACCCGTAGTCCTGTCGAAGAGCTCGGGTGCGGCCGAAGTGCTGCGGCGGGGTTCTCTACAGGTGGACTTTTGGGACACCGAGATGATGGCGAGGCAGATCGCCGCGGTTCTGCGATACCCGCGGCTTAGTGAGACGCTCCGCCGCGAGGGCGCGGCGGAAATACACGGGCTGACGTGGGACAAAGCGGCGTCGGAGTGCACCCGCTTCTACAACGAGCTCACGACGCCGCACACGACGGCGTTCGATCGTGTCCCCGCGGCCC
>CBDVBZ010000062.1:0-20135 GCA_965372355.1 uncultured bacterium
TCTAGTCGTCCTCGTCTTCAACTTCTGAGATAGCGTGAAGCGCTTCCGCGAGGCGGGTGTGCTTGGCGGCGCGGCGCGTATAGTCGAGCTCATATCGAGCGCCTTTGGCCTTGATCAGCGCGGCGAGTGAGCGCCGATCGCGAACGGGCCAGGATTCGAGATCGGGTATCAGGCAGAGGATCGGCGCCAGCTCACGCATCCATTGCCTTTCCTGTGACGTCCATTCGGCATAGTCTTCGATGCCGAGGATTCGGATGAGCCGCCGGGTGCTGCCGCGCGCCGCCCGATCACGATCGCCGTCAAAGCGTCCCGCGATATACCGCGTGGCCGCATGACTCAGGCTTTCGAAATCCAGCGAGCGGCACCTCCCCCGGGACATATCGAGATACGCCTCCGTAAACGAGAGTTTGCGTAGCGTTCGCATCGACGAACGGTACCCCTTCTTCGAGCGCATGATCTCCTCTTCCGCATGCGCCAGCGCTTCGACCTCGGGGTTTGTGGCCCTGAAACCCATCTTGCGGTAGAACCAGAACGCGCCGCTCTTGAGGGCCTGCGGGTTGCCCTCCCCCATCCCGTACGACACGAGAAAAAAGTAGCGCACCGCCGCCAGGTTGTAGAGTGTTCGCATCAACTGCGCGTAGATGAAGCGGATCTCCCCGCCGCGGAACTCGGGAAACAGGTTGATCCCCATCTCACAGCACCCCTGAAAGACGCTCGCCGGCCCGTACGCGATCGGCACGCCGTTCTTCACGATCAGAAAAAAGAGGTCGCTCTCGAGCGTACTGCGCCATTCCGGCAGCATCCCCGCCAGGATCACCTGCAGCCCGCGCCCGCAATCGGCGACGGTGACATCATCGGGATTACCGTAGATCAGCGCGTGGATTTCCAGGTTGCGGCTGCACAGTGACCTGAGTGCGTCATCGAGCATCTTCCGTCCGGCGCGGGGCGAGAGCCTCCGGTGTCTCTTCAAAGGACGCGCGATCCTCGGTTTGAGGTTGAAGCGCTCGCGATCGACCGGTTTCTTTTGGTACGCGATACCATCCGACTCGAGACGCACTTCACAGCGGCCACTTCCCGGCACCTCGAGCCGATACAAAACCGGCACCTCGCAGATCTCGTATACGTGGACCTGCTGTGCCGGCGTCAGGGAGGACCGGCGAAAAAGCTGCAAAATCACCTCGAGATCGGTCTGGCCCGGGTTGGATTTGGCGTTCAGGAGCCAGTCCCTGAGCGTCGCGTACTCGTCTTCCAGCCCCCGCGATTCGGCCCGTCCCACCGCCAGATCGAGCCCCTCGAGGAGCAGCCCATCATCCTTGAACTCGTCCCACTCGATGTCGGCACAGCCGGGGTAGAGCTGCACCAGGCGCTGCAGCACCTCATACGAATAAGAGTATGCGTTGCAGCTCCCCGGGACACCGGTGTTCAACAGCGCTTCATGCCGCGAGTCGCCCTTTGTATAGGCGTCAACCACCTGCCTAAGTGTGTCGATCTGGGAATCAACGGCACGCAACACGTCGGCGTTGTCGGGGTACGCCCGTATGAAATAGAGCGTGTCGTGAAGCCGGACAATCCGGTTCTTGGATAAACGTTGGGGATTCGCGGTTTCCCGGAGTAGTCGAAGTTTCCGCCTGGCCGCAGCACGGCCAAACGTACGGGAAACGGCGTACAGTTCGTCGACGGGATTCGAGGCTGTCATGGTATCAGCATACGAGAATATCTCGATCCTTCGTGGTACCTTCGAAATCCCGATGTAGAAAACACCCTCGTGCTCGGCGCGCTCTCGAAGATCACGCGTTACTTCAAGAATGTGGCTTTGCGTACCTCCTCGAACCCGTTCGCCCGCATCTTGATGAAATAGACGCCGGATGCCACATTCACTCCATTGTTATTTACGCCGTACCACTCCACCCTTTGCACACCGGCCGGTCGCTCTCCGTCGACCAAAGTCCGTACCAGACGTCCCGCCGCGTCGTACACCTTTATCGATACCCGCTGACGCTCATTCAACGAGTAACGGATTGTCGTGGAAGGATTGAACGGATTCGGGTGGTTCTGATAGAGAGTGGTCTCGACCATCGGTGTGTCACCGATGCCAGTGGGGTCCTCGGAAATGTTGGTGAACTCCGTCACCATGATGACGGGTGCGCACCTGCCCTGGGCAACCCACGCGTTGTATAGGTCTATTCCAGCGCTGTTGGTCACGTTCTCATCGCGGAGGAATTCGATATACTCCTTCGACGTCGTCTGGTAGTAGAGTATCGCCTCGACGAAGTTTGCATCGTGGGGTAGCAGGTATGTTGTTTCGTCCCAGTACTGGCCGTCGGCGTAGGAGTGAGCGACTACCGGTGATTGGATCGTCTCGAAAGCCGCATTGGTGAATCCTCTCGGCGGGATCCGGTTGTCCCCGTAAACCGTATCATTCAATATGAAGTGGAACGACACGCCGGCGGGGAGCCCAATGGCAGACGCAACCGCCGGTGAGAAACCGGGTTTGATCTGATAGATCTTGATGTCGTCGTCTTTTGTCAGCACGCCCGTCGCCGCGTTGTACGCCCCGGATTCGTAGACCAGGTTGTTATCGATGTCATAAGCCTTCAAATTGATCCAGGTTCTGCGGCCCTCGGGATACCCCGACGGAAGCTTGTGGCCGGTCTCGTTGGTGATCGTCACCGTGACCGATCGCCGGGCGCCTACCTGCCCGGGGGTCAGTGCCATTGTGGCGGCCAGCTGCAGCATGGAAATGGCCCTCTGCTTGCCTGCGTTCAGGCGTGCCGGGTCCACCTCACCGGGGAAATACGACGGCAGGATGTCCGGGACAAAATGGTTGCCACCCGTCAGATCGTGCAGCCCCAAATCGTTGCGGACCGGTCCTCCTACCGCGCCCTTACCGCTGATATCCCGCATATGACAGTCCTGGCAGCTCGACACGATGCCGTCGGGTTTGGTGCCGGCGAACTGCGGCGCAAAGACGCCGCTCGTGGCGTACTCGCTCACCGACCACTCGCTGAACGTCCGCTCGACCGGTGCCATATTGCGCCGATCCCCATCCGGGTGAGGCGTATCAAACGCGCTGAGCACGTAATCACCCGGAGTCGCGCCGGCCACATAAACCGGGTTGCTCACGTCGTGACAGGTAGCGCACAGGTCTGCCTCACGGTGAAACGGAGACTCGAGGAATGCGTGATCCGCCTGCGCGTCACTGTACGGACCACGCCGTATCGGCGCTGAGTCGTTTACGAACCCGCCGTTAGCGGACGCGAGCGGTGGCCCGGTTGATAGCGAGTCGAGTACCGCCTCATCCTCCAGCGGGCTGACCCCAGGTTTGTATATCGGATCGACGATCCGGTGACACCAGTCGCAGGAAATGCCCTGACGATCTGTCTGCGTCAGCAATCCCCCTGCGGTGTCGACCGAGCGGCCTTCCAGCCAGCCCGACGGCGTATGACACCGCAAGCACAGGTCGCCGGAAGACGGTGCATCCTGCTCGGCAATCACCACGGTTGCCGTAAAAAGCGGGTCCCTCATGGCCTGCCCCATCATGCTACCCTTCCACACGTACCAGGGTTCGACCAATTGATTGTAATCGCCGTGGCACGTCTTGCAGTTGTCGTCCGGATCCTCGAACGTCCGCGCCTCGAAGGGCTGCGACCCGGGCAGGTCGATGTCGCGCATTGTCGTAGGCGCATAACCCGCCGGCCTTCCGGTGATCGAAAACACCGCGCTCCAGCCCGCGCCGTAGTTACCCGGGATATCGCGGGCAATGACCCGGATGATGTTGTTGGACGAACCCGGCCGGTTCGGCACGAACCAGTCGAAGCTACCGTCATTGGGTTCGTTCATACCCACGTGCTTGAATGTCACACCGTTGTCGCCGGAGTGATCGATATTGACAAACGCGATGCCGTTGGCGTCCGTCGCCGTCCACGTGACCAACTGAGTCGTCATGGCGTTCCAGTTCTCTCCACCCGAGGGTGTCAATACGGTCACCACGGGCGGAGTGACGTCACTCGAGCCGCTCGGCGTGAGATGGTCGCGGATGTGCTCTATATCGACGTTCACCACGAGAGTCGTGTCGCCCGCCGCCAAACCGGGGAATGTCGGTGTGTTCGGGAAGACGACACTTTCGATCTCGTGCAGACTGATGTACGCGTCGTTGTCCTGGTCGAAGCCGGCGACGGCCAGAATGGCGTCTTCGTTGCTGGGGGCGGAGACCAATGCGACCTCCACGGCCGAGCCGTACCAGTTGCGCGTTCCGCCGCCATCGAAGTCGAAGTGGCACACGCCACAATGCCCCGCGTTGCTGGGGAGGTCGTCGAGCCGCGTTCCTTCAGCGGATGTGTAAACATTAAAAAACGCTCGCCGAAACGGGTTGCGAGCGTGAATGTGAGATGCGATGAAAGAGACCAGTAAAACGGAGAATGCGATGATAGTAGTGGCACGTCGTACCAGCATCGGGGGCCCTCCTTACGGTTGAAGCAAGCACAAAGCCCATTGCTTAGGACGAACAAACGGGGGAGTCGGTGTTGTGAGTTGCGTTATTGTAACATCGGCAGGCTTTGGGCTCAAGTGATTATTTTCACAATACCTGCAATCGTGTTCGGCTGGACGGAAAACGAGTCTATGACAAAAAGCCTTGCAACCTGGCTCGGTGCAACGGGTTCACTTGCAGGGCGGAAATACATCTACCGCGCCTTTCTAGTCTCCTTGTCCTGCGTGGGTCATCAGCAGGTCCTCGAGCGTTTCCAGAAAGTCCTCGATGTCCTCCAGATCGATCGTCAGCGCCGGGTCAACCCTCAGCACGTTGATCCCCGGCCGGCGCCCCACAACGTAGCCCCGGCGCACGAGTTCCCGGTGCACCTGGACCGTGAACGAGGCGTCCGCATCGTCCTTCATGTCAGAGCATGAGCGCGTTGGCGGCGGAGCTGACCGCGAGGTCTTCGCCAGGTTCAGCGATATGACTTTTCTTTGCTTCGATTCTGTCCGGACTGCCCTGGAGGGCGACTACACAGCCTCGATCGTCGACGGCGGCTTTGTCGCGAGGTTGTATGTGACGCTCACGATCCCGGGAACATCGCGGATGATCTCGCCGGCGAGCTTCTCCAGGGTCTCGAACGGGAGCCGCGTCGGCGTTGCGGTCCGCGCGTCGACACTATCCCAGCATCGCAACTCGATCTGTTGTCCAAAATCGCGCTTGCCGTCCCGCATACCGGTTACCCGGTCCTCGTGAAGGATCGCCATGTACTGAAACGCGCCTACGCCCTTGAGTGCGGGCTCGACAATCGCCGTGGCTTTGCGGACCGTCTCGATACGCTCCGGTGTCACTGCCCCGATCACGCGTGCGGAGAGCGCCGGACCCGGAAACGGTATGCGCTCGAACACCTCCGCCGGAAGCCCGAGAGCCTCACCGACCTTGCGGACGCCGTCCTTGCGGAGCTGGATAAGCGGTTCGAGAATGCGGTAGCCGAAGGCCTCCTGCGGGTCGATACCGATCTGCTCGAAGACATTGTGCTGGCGTTTGATCCCCGCCACGGTCTCGTCGACATCCGTCAGGATGGTGCCCTGCAGAAGGAACTTCACGCCACTTTCTTTGACGATGCCGCCAAATATCTTTTTGTAAAAGGTCTGGGTAATGGCCTCGCGCTTCTCCTCCGGGTCCGTGACCCCCTCGAGCGCCTCGAAGAACTCCGTGCGCGCATCGACGATCTCGACCGAAACATCGAGCGCCTCGAACCGCGCGGCAACCTGTTCCGCTTCCCGCTCACGCATGAGGCCGTTCTCGACAAAGATCGTCTTCAGACGGTTGCCCAGGGCCCGATGCCCGAGCATCGTGACCACGGACGAGTCCACACCCCCCGACAGCGCGTTGATCGCCATTCCATCACCGACCGCGCTCTTGATTTCCTGAACTTTCTCTTTGATAAAACCCTCTGCGTTGAGTTCCCTTGCGGTAATCTCCTCCATCACGTAACAACCTCCTCATCAATGCTTCCCCTTGAACTACTCCACGTTCTGTATGGGGCGCACACATCCGAATCCCCGATGCGGTGACAACTGCAGCGAATATGGGAGCGCCGCGGTGCTCATGATAGCACGCTGGAGGGGGCTGTCAAACGGAGGCCCGGGAGGGAGTGGAGGGAGACGTGTGCCGGACGCGGCGAGGTCGCCGACGACGGCCATAGCGGCAGGCACACCGCAAACGACTCCGCGTGACACTGAGGCGCTAGACCTTGATCCGGGGCGCGACATCGCGTAAGATGTTGTGACGCTGACCTGACGGCAGCCCTTCCAGGACAAGCGTTACATGCGCCACCGATAACAATCTGTTTAACAGGAGAATGACATATGACGACGGACGCCGTGACGGGTAAAGGACCACTCTGGCTGTTGATCGAGGAGAAGATCCTTGGGCTCACCGATCAGGATCTCCAGGAAAGCAGCCTGGAACGCACCATACATCAGATCGCGGAAGACCTCGATGGCACCGGTTACAATGTCTCGAAAGAGGCCGGGCACATGCTCCAGCTGAGATGGGCGGCCGCAGCGAGGATCAAGGTCGGACACCCCTTGATGAAGGATTTCAACGATGCCGTCACAGCGCTCAAACTCGAGGACGTGACCGATCCCTATGCGGCAACCGTGAAGCTCATCAGCGACGTCGGAGAGGCCTGGCCCAAACTCAAGGAATCCGACCGCAAACCGGATGTTTTGCGGATCATCGAAAAGACCCGGCTCGACCTGCTTATTGCCAGGGCCAAGGAGCTGTCCGGCGAACCCGGCATCCGCTTCTTGATCGAGGAAGACGTGACCAGTGGCGTGGTCGTCGAAGCACTGGGTATCTCGGAGGATGAGTTCGGCCGGGTGAACGCGGCGGTGGCAGCGGAGCGCGCGGAGAGGACGAGGGTCCAGGGGCTGGTCGAAGCGGCCGAGGGCAAATCCGAAGAGGACAAGGTCAAAGACCTCATCAACAATAACGTGGCGGACGACTTGATCGTCGAAATGGCGGGTGTGGGCAAGGACCTGGTCGACAAGGTCAAGGGATCGATGGAAGAGGAGCTCAAAGAAAAGGCGCGGCTGGCGGAAGAAGAAGAGGCTCGCAAAAAGAAAGAGGCCGAAGGACCCGCTCTGACAGACATCCCCGCGGATGAACTGCTCGAGTACATCGAGTCCGTTCGCGAGATCATGGAATTCTCGGATAAAGAGGATGAGATCCGGGCGATGTGCCAGCAAAGCTCCATTCCGCTATCCCTTGTGGATGTTGCCGTTTCGGAGCCTGCCAAACTGGACGAGTTGGAAGCTGGGGCGGGAGGATAGGCTCTGTCAGCCTCTGGCTGGGAGAAAAACCAATACGCCCTTGGGTAGGCGTTTGAAGTCTCGCACCGCATCGCCGGCCACGATTCTCTTTTTGTTCGGGAAATAGTAGAGCGTGTCCCTCTTGTTGTAACTCGCGCCGGCGATTTTGCCGGCAGGTCTGCTGGCGGTCACCTTGTACGGTCCCCGATAACCCACGATGATCCTCGTGTTCACCGGCAGCCCATCCCAGTCGGACACTTGCCTGCCGTGCGCCACGCGCCCCCGGGGAAAGAAGTAGAACGTCGTCGCCTTGTTGTAATCGAGGCCCGCGATATCCCATGCCGTGTATCCGTTGGACACGCTTTTGACCGGTCCCCGGCTCTTGTCCGCCTTGGCGCCCTCTTCCAGATTCAACAGGACCACCGTGTTCTTCGGGATACGGTTCCACCCGATCCGCTTTTCGACCTGGTCACCGGGCACGGTCTTGCCGTTCGGCAGCCGGTAGAGCGTCCTCGGAGAATCGTATTCCTCGCCCGCGATTCGCCACGCCGTGTTCGTGCCGGAGATCACGTTGGTACTCGTCCTCCTCGGCGAGGTCGTACGGGGGGAGTAATAGATCGCTGCGAGCTCCGTGTCTGGCACGAGACGGCCGGCCTTCACATCCGGGTCAAAAGGCCATGTCGAGGCGAGACCCGCCTTGTGCCAGTCGAAGTTCTTTGCACAGCGCTTGCGGCCCCGATGGTTTTTCTTGACCCAGCGGTTGGGTGTGCCGTAGGCCACCTGGCTGTGGGTGAGGACGGCGCTGTCATCGAGGTCGTAGATCCCTCGCAGGATATCGATCAGAAGCCCAACGGAACGGTACTGTTTCTCGGTGATCGTCCCGTAATGGTATCCGACGAGCTCAATGCCTATCGAGTACTTGCTGATCCACGTCTGCCCGTTCCACATGCTCCGCCCGGCGTGGTCCGCAATGTATCGCTTGTCCAGTATGCGGTAGACGCGCCCATCCCTCGCGATCACGTAGTGGGCGTGGCCTCCCTTGGTCCGGTACCTTCGCAGTTGTTTTCCCCTGGAAACTGTGTTTAGCGTCCCGCTGAGACCACCTTCCGATGTGTGGACGATGATGTACCGGGTTTTTGCCCGCGTTTTTTTCTTATACCTGGGATTGAGCTTCGACCGTCTGTCGACAATGGATCTCTGGAAGGCCTGTTTTTCCGCCCGGGTGAAGGCCCACGCCGTATCGAAAGCGCCTGCACAAACGACCGTTATGGCGGCGATAACCACGACGAGTCGCAATCGGGCGATGAATCGTATCGTCCGGGAGCGGGCTGCAACCTGTGGATAAGTCATGGGATGTAAAAATAGACCTGTCTCGGGCACCGCGTCAATAACAACCCTTGGGTGCTCGAAGGACAAAAGAAGGCCCCGCAACGAGGTTGCAAGGTTTTTCGACGGATCAATGGCGGGCCAGACGATACTTGAATCGAAGTCTCCGGAACCGCCGGGGCGGTTCAAACCGCCCCGGCGGGATGATTCCGATCCGGGTCAGTCCTCAACATAGGAGAGCAACCGTTGTTCGCCGTCGAGGGCGCGCTTTTCCGTGAGGTTTTGACTCACCTCGAGAACACCCTGGTACTCGCCGTTTTCATCGCGTAACGCGAAGTACTCGATATGGATGAACTGGCCGTTCATCGTGATCCAGAACGGCGCACGGCTTGCACGGCCTGCCTTGAAATCATCGATAATCTTCTCGACGATATGCACACTGCCTGGTGGATGACAGAGCTGCACGTCTCGGCCCAGGATCGCGCGCGTCCGCGCAAAAATGCGCTCGCGGCCCTGTGTGAAGTAGCGGACCCTGTCGTCCTTGTCGACGAATGTGAGATCAAAGGGGATCGTATTCAGAATTGAGTTCAGCTCCGACGCGGTGAGGCTCCCCGACGGCAGCTGGATCTTGTCCTCTTCGGCCTTCTCGGTCGGTACCGCGACCTTCTCCGCGGGTTCCCACTTGTCCGTTGGATCGTACAGGCAAAAACCGATCTCAACGCTCCCACTATAAACGTTGTGCCATTCTGACTCGGCCAGTGTGTCCAGTGTCATCGGAAAGAGAATGTTTTCTTCCTTGTAGATCATTTCCGCGACCGAATCAGACGCCGGTTTGAGGTCCGAGCTGATCATTCTTGCCGCTTCCTTGACGTCAATCTGTTTGGCCTTTCGGAGTGTTTCGACAGCGGTTTTCAGCAACGCCCGGGTTTCGTCATGTTTGCCCCACATCACTGTTGGCGGACCGGTGATGCCGTGTTTTTCAAGGAATGGAAAGAGCAGATGCTCTTTTCGCTGGTAATGCTTTTCCACATCGGTCAACGCGATGATGCGTGTCCGGATCTGGTCGAGCAACGTTGCCAGTTCGGCGGCGTCGGAAGTTTCCTCGACCTCGTCATAGAGTCTCTGGAGGTTGTCGACCTCCCACTGGAGAGCGCGGTTTTCTTCCTTGAACGTATGAACGGGGTGTCCCCCGGGGGCCGTCTTTGCGCCCGCGTGGCTGATTTTGCCTCGTAGGGCGGCGGTGTGGATGTCGCAAAGGTTGAGCACCTCGCTGATCGGAAGACCCTCACTGATCAGTTCCTGTTCGATCTCCATCACATCGCCGTAAGGCACTTCACCCATCATGCGGGTGAGCTGGGCCTTGACCTGTTCCGGGGCAGATCCTTTGTGAAGCTGCTGGATCATGTGTTTGAGCAAATCTTTCCGTTTGCGTGCATTGTCTTTGAGTTCGCTCATTTTCGTCTCCTGGATTTCTTGCTGTGGTTCAACGGAGTCAATAGCATTTAGCGGCGTTAGAATAACATACGGCGTGCCGTTTGTCGTGAGAGACTCGACACAGAGGGGTATTGAGACCGCCTTCCGATGCATTAGCGCCACGCTTCGGGATCATAACTTCCCGAACCGTCTGGCGCGGGTAGTTGCCACTGAGCAGCTCTTCCTTGATGCGCGAGCAGCGCCCGGGCGTACAAAAGGAAAACCTGCCACCGAAGTGGCGGGTTGACCGGAAATTGCAAATGCCGGGCCTGCCGCTACGAACCTCGAACTTTTGAACCGTTCGTACACGCCCTACTCTCCGCATAGAAGCCCGTCTCAGAGACTCTAACCCCAAAATCCTGGCTCACAGGCGGGTGTCCATTACTGAGCATGTAATGATGATTCGAAATATTTGTCGCCGGGACAGAGATAAGATTATACGTGCACCAGGATACGTATTCTACGTATGCAACAATCCGTGAAAAAGAAGGGGCGGCGTCCCCAACGGAACAGCGCTCGAACCCCTTTGATCGATCTCGGTGAGACCCAAGCCGCACGGATTCAACAGCTTGAGCGGTTGGTCGCCTGACGGTCGGATCTGCCGGTGCCCTTAAGATAGGGTCTCCAGGATATTTCTTGACAGTAGGGAAATATGCGGCTATTTTACCCACATGTTCGAACGCGTTCTTGGCAACCGGTTGAGATCGGGCAAACGTAGCGTCCTGGTCCTGGGACCCCGGCAGGTCGGAAAATCCACCCTGCTCGGTTCTCTCAAACCGGACCTGGCCGTGAACTTGGCCAGCCCCTCAGCATTCAGGGACTACGCCACACACCCGGAGAGACTGGAGCACGAGCTTCGTGCGGCTGGGAGCGATGTGCGCACCATTCTCATCGACGAAGTGCAACGCGTTCCCACCCTGTTGGATATGGTCCAGGTGTTTCTCGACGAGCACCCCAGGCGATTCCGATTTCTTCTCTCTGGCTCGAGCGCCCGAAAACTCAAACGAGGTCAGGCCAATCTCCTTCCCGGCCGTGTCCACGTTCACTATCTTCACCCTCTACTCGCTTGCGAGCTGGGTCAGCAATTCGACATCGACCGCGTTCTTGCCCACGGTACACTACCCGGCATCTATTCCGAGCCGGACAAAACGACTCGTGAAGCTGACCTGCGTAGCTACGCGGATACCTATTTACGTGAGGAAGTGCAGGCAGAAGCTCTCGTTCGCAACATTGGTGGCTACGGACGCTTGCTCGAACTTGTCGCTGCTTCGTCCGGCAAGATCCTCAATCTCAATTCTCTGTGCCGTGACGCTGCTTTGAGTTATGAAACCGCACGGCGATATGTCGAGGTGTTGGAAGATACCTTAGTGGTATTCCGCGTCCCGGCGTGGAGCGGGTCTGACCGCAAGAGCCTGGTCTCCCACCCCAAGCTGTTCTTATTCGACCTTGGCGTGAGGAATGCCTTACTCCGTCGTCCCCTCGATAGACCGCTCGACGATGAGCGAGGGTTCTTACTTGAGCATCTTATCGCTTACGAGATCCAGCGAAGACTCGGTGGCTCCCTCCCGCGAGCCGCACTCTACCACTACCGCACTCGCCACGGATCCGAGGTTGACTTCGTTCTCGAGATTGATCGTGAACTTTGGGCGATCGAGGTCAAGGCGGGGCGACGCGTCGACAACAGAGCACTCAGGGGGCTGTCGTCTTTTTCCGATCGAACTCGCCGGGTGAAGCGACAGATCGTCGTGTTCCTGGGTCCCAGAAAGCAGCAAATCGAAGACGCCGAGATCCTCCCACTCCATGATTTCCTTGATGAGCTTCCGAAGTAGCCGGTCGTACGTGCACAGGGTGCCCGGCAGTGACGGAACATAACAAGGAATGGCGTCCCCAAATACACGTTAATCGAACCGCCCAGGAATTCGCGACGGCCCTAATCGCAGCATAACCATAATTTCCGGTTAATCGGCCATACGCTGGTCGCCGCGGACGTTTCTTGCCGCCTTTGGTTCGCTGAGCCCCTTACTGCAGCAAGAGGCTCAAGCGGCGATCGGGCTGATCAAGTAACTCGTTCTAGGAGTGAGGCTTAGGAGGTCACAATGAGATGGCGTCCCCAAGGGGACAAAGTTCTAACTCTGGTGTCATCCCTCGACGAGTACAGGTCGAGCAAATACGCCGATTCGAGCAAGCGGTGGCTTGAATTGGCCTCCCCAGACGACGCTGCCCGACTTACCCACGGTTGCCTTGTGCAAGGTATTTGGATGACTTTGTGATAATATTCTCATGCTGAGCGCGATGCTCGCTCAGCAACCGCAACGAGGCGTTACCGGACTCGGACAATACTGAATCGCATTCATAGAGGAGGAGGACTATGTCCAAACGAATGATGACGGGAGAGAAACGCCCGTTCCGTCTCACCTACGAACTCATGAAGTTGGTCTCGGGCTCTTTGCTGAGCCTTGCTGTGCTGCTCGCCGCGCTCCCCGTATCCGCGCAGAAGGGTGAAGCCTCCGGGCACTCTGACCCGCAGGGTAGTACCCACAGCATGACCGGCAAGGCCATGTCCAACGCGGACTGGTGGCCGAACCAGTTGGATCTCGAGATTCTTCATCAGAACTCGCTCAAGAGCAATCCGTTGAGCAACGGCTTCGACTACTCTGCCGAGTTCGCGAAGCTCGACCTAGAGGCCCTGAAGAAGGACATCAACGAGGTCATGACGACTTCCCAAGATTGGTGGCCGGCTGACTGGGGCCACTATGGCCCGCTCTTCATCCGCATGGCATGGCACAGCGCCGGCACCTACCGCGTGACCGACGGCCGCGGTGGCGCGTCGGACGGCACGCAGCGTTTCGCGCCGTTGAACAGCTGGCCCGACAACGCGAACCTCGACAAGGCCCGTCGCCTGCTCTGGCCGGTCAAGAAAAAGTACGGTCAGCAGATCTCGTGGGCCGACCTCATGGTGCTCGCTGGCAACTGCGCGCTCGAGTCGGCGGGAATGAAGACCTTCGGCTTCGGCGGCGGTCGTGAGGACGTGTGGGAGCCGCAAAAGGACATCTACTGGGGCCACGAGGGCGAGTGGCTCGCCGACGCCCGCTATTCCGGCGACCGCGAGCTCGCTAACCCGCTGGCCGCCGTGCAGATGGGCCTCATCTACGTGAACCCGGAAGGCCCAAACGGCAAGCCCGATCCGCTCGCCGCAGCGAAGGACATCCGCACCACTTTCGGCCGCATGGCGATGAACGACGAAGAGACCGTTGCCCTGATTGCCGGTGGCCACACCCTCGGCAAAGCCCACGGCGCCGGTCCGGCCAGTCACGTCGGTCCCGAGCCGGAGGCTGCTCCGCTCGAGGAGCAGGGCTTCGGATGGAAGAGCAACTACAAGAGCGGCAAGGGTGCGGATGCGATTACCAGCGGCCTCGAGGGTGCGTGGACGACCACGCCGATCGCGTGGTCGAACGCCTTCCTCACCATGCTGCTGGCCTTCGAATGGGAGCTGACCAAGAGCCCGGCCGGTGCCTTTCAGTGGACGCCAAAGGACGCTCCTGAGATCGTTCCCGACGCGCACATCGACGGCAAGATGAACACGATCATGATGCTCACGACCGACATCGCGCTCATCAAGGATCCGACCTACCGGGAGATCTCCGAGCGCTTCGCCAAGGACGCGGACGCGTTCAACGACGCCTTCGCGCGTGCGTGGTACAAGCTCACGCATCGCGACATGGGTCCGCACGTCCGTCTGCTTGGCCCCGAAGTCGCGCCGTCGCAGCTGTGGCAGGATCCCGTTCCGGCCGTCGACCATGAGCTCGTCGACAACCAGGATATCGCAATGCTCAAGCGCGAAATCCTCGACTCTGGCGTGTCCGTGTCGCAGCTGGTCAAGACCGCCTGGGCCTCGGCCTCGACCTATCGTGACAGCGACAAGCGCGGTGGCGCCAACGGCGCGCGCATCGCCTTGGCTCCGCAGAAGGAGTGGGAGGTCAACGAGCCCGAGGAGCTCGCGCTGGTGCTGGACGCGCTCGAGCGAGTGCAGTCGAAGTTCAACAGCTCGCATAAGAGCGGCAAGAAGATATCGATGGCGGACATGATCGTGCTCGGTGGCTGCGCGGCGGTCGAGGCCGCGGCCAAGAAGGCCGGTGTCGACGTGGCCGTTCCGTTCGCGCCGGGCCGCACCGACGCGACCGCGGAGATGACCGACGAGGCCTCGTTCGCGTTCCTGCGTCCGATGACCGACGGCTTCCGCAACTACGTCGGCGAGGAGCACTTCCGCCGCCCGGCGGTTGAGCTCGTCGACCGCGCGAACCAACTCACGCTGACCGCGCCCGAGATGACCGTTCTCATCGGCGGAATGCGCGTGCTCCGTGCCAATTACCAGGACAGCAAGCAGGGTGTCTTCACCGAGAAGACCGGTACGCTGACCAACGACTTCTTCGTCAATCTGCTCGACATGAGCACCGAGTGGAAGAAGTCCGACAAGGGCGAGTACCTTTATGAAGGTCGCGACCGCGAGACCGGCGAGCTGAAGTGGACTGCCACCTCCGTGGACCTAATCTTCGGGTCGAACTCGCAGCTCCGTGCCCTGGCCGAGGTATACGCGAGCGACGACGCCCGGCAGAAGTTCGTTGAGGACTTCGTGGCGGCATGGACCAAGGTCATGAACCTGGATCGATTCGACATGACGGCAATAGCTCGTGCGGGTGGAGAGGGGCGAACGGGCGGGATGTGATTTAGCTCGTCATTCCGAACGGGCAGGTTTGCGGGCGAAGGGCGTTTCCCTTCGCCCGCTTTGTCTGCCCTTGGTGAGTCCACGTTGACGCCCCGGCGCTTGATGCCATTCGTGGGGCGAGCAGCCCCGATTCGCCTCACGCTCTAGACTTATAACTTGTTGATATTATATCAGTAAAGAGAAGTGGCGTCCCCAGAGGGATTTGAACCTCGATGACAGAGGTCACCCAGTTCGATGAACAAAATCGCCCTGCTATCTGACTCATTGCAGGATATTAGCTTACAAAATGGCAGGGTAAACGCTAACCAAACCGATGGATGAAGAAAGCTCGGTTTGATTTATGCACCTAATTTAGGTACGATTGCACCCAATATTGTTGCATGGAGGGTCAGTTATGGGATCCGAACAGTCCGGTCTTGGATCGGTCTTATTCAGAAAATCGCGTCTCGCGGTTCTAAGTCTCCTGTATCTGAACGCGGACGAGCGCTTCTACCTCCGTCAGATCGTGAACCTAACAGGACGGGGTATGGGTGCCGTACAGCGTGAGGTGCAGACTCTAAGCGAGAGTGGCCTTATCCTGAAGGAACGCGAAGGCCGGCAGGTCTATTATCAAGCCAATCGGGACTGCCCCATTTTTGAAGAGCTGAAGGCCATCCTCGTCAAGACGGCTGGTCTCGCTGATGTCCTTCGCGACCGTCTCGCACCACTCGCCGACCGATGCCGGATTGCTTTCGTGTTTGGTTCATTTGCCGAAGGTCTTGATAGCGCCGTTAGCGACATTGACGTGATGATCGTCGGCGATGTCTCTTTCGCGGCCGTCAGCGACGCTCTGGGTGACCTGCAAACAGAGCTGCGTCGTGAAGTAAATCCAACCGTATATGGTGTAATGGAATTCATGGAGAAACTTTCCACACCGTTTATTGCTTCTGTTATGAAAAAGCCAAAGGTGTTCCTGATTGGAGACGAGGATGAGCTTGCGCGATTGGCTCGCTAACCGGTGGCTGGTCGAGCACGAAACCAACGCCGAGGAAATCGCGAATCTCCTGGCACTGGCCGACCGCGATCTCCGTGATGCCCGATCTCAAGAACTGAGCGTGGACTGGAGATTCAACATCGCTTACAACGCAGCTCTGCAATTGGCGGCTACAGCGCTGGCTGCCGCTGGATACCGTGTTTCACGAAGTGGACCACATCATCATGGAGTTATTCAAAGCTTGGTGCACACCATCGGTGCGGATGAAAATACTGTTCGGTTGCTTGATCGGTTTCGTAAAAAACGAATTGTTGCCGAATATGACTCGGTAGGAACGATATCCGAGAAGGAAGCAGTCGAAATATTCGATCTGGCACTTTCGCTTCGGCAGCGTGTTTCGGATTGGTTGCGGCGTACACACCCTACACTTTTAGGCGAGGACAGCACATAATTCTGATAGACCACGAACGACGATACAGAACAGGTCGGCGGCCCCAACGAAATTCGAACCTCATTAATGATAAATAAAATTGCCCCGCAACATAACTCGTTGCAGGGCGATCGTCTAAGTCTATGGAGGGCCAGACGATACGAACCTCGAACTTTTGAACCGGTCGTACAGGCCCTACTCTCCGCATAGAAGCCCGTCTCAGAGACTCCAACCCCAAAATCTTACTTGTCGCTACTTCGACCGACTCGTTCGAAGTACTGATTCGCCAACCTCATCCCGACGATCTCGCCAGAACCGTCACTCTCAAACGTGACGACTTCGCCGGTTTCATCAAAGCCGTCGCCCTCCACACGGAAGGCACGAGTTCGTTCTGGAACGAGTGTTAGCAAGTACTCCCCGGGATTTTCTGCTTGCGAGTAGATCAGAACGAGGTTCCCCTTCATCATTAGGATCCTTAGATCCGTCCACCACGCACGGTATGTCCCTACATACCGATTCCATTCCGGATCTGGCTCAACATTCTGATGAGGTGATTCTGTTGCTTTTTCTATCGCGGGTGCAATCCATGCGAAAGCCTTATCGACGATGCTATACGACTGACCCGGAAAGACCCTACTGTCGACCGCATTGGTGAGTGCGATAACCGCCACCTTCTCCCGGGGGCTTAGATAGAAAGCACTGCGGTAGCCGCCAACTAAACCTCCGTGTCCAACGAGATCGCGATCGGGTGTGTGCCAGAGTTCGAAGCCCAGGCCCCAGCCCCATTCCCAGCTCGGATGTAACCACTGCACCGACTGCATCTCGCGAAGCGTATAAGGCTTGAGCACCTCGGTCGTTCCTCCGTCTAGAAGTCTGAACTGCCATGAGGCTAAGAGGGCCAGATCGTTCACCGTGGCCGAGAACCCAGCTGCCGGCGTGATTCCCCGAGTCTCCGAATATGGCAATACATCACGGGTTCCATCCGGCATACGCCTTCCGTAACCCGTCGCGAGCCGAGCCCGCGCTTCCTCAGAAAGATCAGAGAACGTGCCATTCATGGACAAGGGTTCGAGAATCTGTTCGCGAACAAACTGCTCAAAGGACGTGTCGGCAACTGCTGCCACCAACTCACCGGCCACTGCAAAGCCAAGGTTGGAGTACTTAAACCTCGACTGCGTTGGCAGAACCAAGTCCTGGTGTTGGATGCCCTCAGCGATCTGGGCTGACGAGGGAAACTCGAAGGTAGTCCAATACGATGAGAGAGGCTCCCCAGGTAGTCCCGAGGTGTGCGTCAACAAGTGGCGAATGGTAATCGAAGGGACATCGGTATATGTGTTCCTTGGTCGAAACCATGGCAGATACGTATCTACTTTGTCATCAAGCCGGAGCCTGCCTTCATCACGTAGCCTGAGAACTGCGATGCTGGTAAACAGTTTCGAGATCGAGCCAATTCGATAGATGGTCTCAGATGTTACTGGAAGTCGTCTTTCCAGATCAGCGAAGCCATAGCCGCGAGACCAAACGAGTTCTTGGTCATGAACGATCGCCAGAGATATTCCCGGTAAGCCCTGGTAAGTCATTTGGCTCTCAACATACGCCTCAAGGAGACTGATCGCCGCGGCAACGTCCGGATTCTCGGCGATAGGACTGGAGGTTTGAGACCTCGCGTTCCCGGCGTAAGTGAAAAGAAAACAGCACATCAATGCAGCAACTTGCGTTGTCTTCATTCGTCAAACCTCACAGTTTTGCCGAGCCACGGACTTCTCCTCAGCTTGAATTCGGCAGGGGAAATACTTCCCTTTTGCTTCCTCCGAAAGCCAGTAGTTGGGGATCTTCTGATGCTCTTGAACCGCCGGTTTCGTGATCAATCAATCTGATGCAACCTGACACTGGGGTATTCGATCTCCACTGTCGAGGTAATTACGATCTTGAGCAAACGCCGGAGTAGAAACCGCTACGGGATCCGCGCCCCGGGTTGGACTCGAATATAATTGCCATTGCTCGCACGGGGCTGTGCATCTCATTATTATGACATAAGTTAAATATGTGTAGCGTCCCCGACAGGATTTGAACCTCGTCCAACGAAGCAACGAAGAGGAGAGGCGCGGGGCTTCGTACGGATGGTCTTCACGGTAACGAAATGCTGCAGTAAACCTTTTAACTATCCCAGATCCGAAGCTTTCGCATCTCTATGGCAATGAATCTAGCCGACCGGCAGCAGTGTCGAACATCCATACGTCGACCACCTCGTCCGAAAACAAAATCGCCCCGCAGCGCAAAACGTTGCAGGGCGATCATCTAAGTGTACGGCGGGGCAAACGATACTTGAATCAAAGTCTCCGGAACAGCCGGGGCGGTTCACAGCGGGCCGCCCCACTTGCGAAGGGCGGCCCGCTCTGGGCGAAGGAGAGCGCCCATGCTCCCCGCATGGTTACCGCCGACCCACCGCCGGCGTCGTGAGGATTTCCGCTATTTCGGCGAGGCTGACGAATTCCGCCCGGTAGCCGTGGGGATCCTCGCCCCTCGCCGCGCGCGCTGTGAAGACGACATGCGCCATCGTGGCGTCGCCCTTGTGTTTCGAGTCGCGAAGGATCATGCCGAACTCCGCGACGGCCGCCGAGAAGCGGAAGTTCTCCGAGGCGTCCGCGAAGCGAGTGTTGCGGTCTTTCACGACCTCAGAAAGCGGACGGCTTCGGCTTTCCGTCGGTGGCTTGTAGCGAAATGAAACCGTGAGCAGTTCCGAGCTTCGACGGGCGCCGTCTCGGACGGTGAGGTCGCTATACTTGAGCGGCCTTTCAGACCGATCATCCTCGCGGTCGGTGAGCGTGATTTCGTACAACGCCGTCACCGAGTGCCCGGCGCCAAGCTCACCGGCATCCTTCGTATCATCGTCGAAATCCCGGTCCTGCAGGATGCGGTTCTCGTACCCGAGCAGTCGGTACGACGACACGCGGGCGGGATTGAACTCGACCTGCAGCTTGACATCTTTGGCGATCGTGAGCAAGGTTGCGCCCATCTCGTTGATCAGCACCTTCTTCGCCTCGATGATGTTGTCGATGTAGGCGAAGTGGCCGTTGCCCTTGTCGGCGATCTTCTCCATTTTGGAGTCCTTGAGGTTGCCCTGGCCGAAACCGAGAACGGTGAGGAACACGCCGCTTTGGCGCTTTTCCTCGATGAGCCGCACCATGTCGCCATCGCTCGACATGCCGACGTTGAAATCACCGTCGGTAGCGAGGATGATGCGGTTATTGCCGTCCTCGAGAAAATTCTCCTGGGCAACCTGATAGGCGAGCCGGATCCCGGCGCCACCGGCGGTCGAACCGCCCGCCTGCAGGCGATCGATGGCACAGAGGATCTGATCCTTATGGCTGCCACTGGTTGAGGGCAGGACGAGCCCGGCGGCGCCCGCGTAGACGACGATCGCGACGCGATCCTCGCGACGGAGGTTATCGACGAGCAGTCGGAACGACGACTTCAGGAGTGGCAGCTTGTTGGGCTGGTTCATCGAACCCGAGACGTCGATGAGAAAAACGATGTTGCTCGGCGGCAGATCCTCAATCTCGACGCGCTCCCCCTGGAGCCCGATGTGGACCAGCTTGTGCTCGCGGTTCCACGGACACTCGGCCACTTCGGTCGTGATCGAAAACGGATGCCTTCCGCGCGGGTTGGGATAATCGTAGTCGAAATAGTTGATCAGCTCTTCGATGCGCACCGCATCGGCCGGTGGCAGCTCCCCACCGGTGATGAAGCGGCGCACGTTTCCGTACGACGCCGCGTCGACGTCGATGGAGAAGGTCGAGAGCGGTTTGTCGAGCGTGGACAAGAACTCGTTCTCGCTGATGTTGTCGTAGGATTCGAACCCGGGCGACCGCCAACCGACAGGGGGACGCTCGCACCAATAACCCCTTTTCTGCATCGCG
>CBDVBZ010000063.1:0-20104 GCA_965372355.1 uncultured bacterium
TTTGAGAGCAAGCCGGTCGACTCGTCGAAAATCTTGAGCATTTCGCCGGTGTACGAACGCCTGCAAGCCATAATTTCGAGCGGTGTGCCTGTGGCGACCACCTCTCCACCTTCGTCCCCGCCTTCCGGCCCCAGGTCGATGAGGTGGTCCGCCGCCAATATTACATCGGGGTTGTGCTCGATAACAACCACGGTGTTGCCCTTATCCACAAGTTTGTTCAGGACCTCTACAAGCATGCGGACGTCGTAGTGATGGAGCCCCGTCGTGGGCTCATCCAGGATATACAAGGTCTTGCCGGTCCCCCGTTTCGAGAGCTGGGCGGCGAGTTTGACACGTTGGGCTTCTCCGCCCGACAGCGACACCGCGGACTGACCCAGATGAATGTAACCGAGACCGACCGATTTCAGGACTTCGCATTTTCTTTTGATCGATGGAATGTTCACAAAGAGCTCGTACGCTTCGTCGACCGTCATGTTCAACACTTCGGTGATGTTGTGCCCCTTGTACATCACCTCCAACGTTTCGTGGTTGTAGCGCTTGCCCTTGCACGTTTCACACTTGACGTACACATCGGGCAGGAAATGCATCTCGATCTTGATCAAACCATCGCCTTGGCATTTCTCGCAACGTCCCCCGGCAACATTGAAGCTAAAGCGTCCCGCCTTGTACCCACGAACACGGCTATCGGCAAGCTGGGCGTACAGCTCGCGAATCGGGGCAAACATCCCCGTGTATGTCGCAGGGTTCGACCGCGGCGTCCTGCCAATTGGCGACTGATCGATGTCGACGACCTTGTCGATACTCTCAACGCCATCGATCGACGTGTGTTCACCCGGCAAGGCATGGCTGCTGTACAGGCGCCGCCGCAGCGCCCGAAAAAGAATGTCGTTTATCAACGTGCTCTTCCCCGAACCGCTGACCCCTGTGACACACGTGAAAACGCCCAGCGGAATGGATACATCGATGTCCTTGAGGTTGTTTTCTCTCGCACCTCTGATCACGACCGCCTGTCCATTCCCGCTTCTCGTCCCGTTGGTCTTGAGGCGGGTGTCATCGAGCCTCAGATAGCGGCCCGTCAAGCTGTCCGGCGACTGTTTGATTTCGCTGACCGTGCCCTTGGCGACGACCTGCCCGCCATGCAAACCCGCCGCGGGCCCGAGATCGACGACGTAATCCGCCGAGAGAATCGTCTCGCGATCGTGTTCGATAACGATCACGGTGTTACCGAGATCCCGAAGTTCTCTTAGCGTCCGTATCAACCGCCCGTTATCGCGGTGGTGTAGCCCGATGCTCGGCTCGTCGAGAATGTAGAGCACGCCCATGAGCTTCGAGCCGATCTGCGTGGCGAGACGAAGCCGCTGGGCTTCCCCACCTGCCAGCGTCGTTGCTCCTCGATCAAGGGAGAGATAGCCAAGACCAACGTCCTCCAGAAAACGAAGCCTCTGGGTGACCTCGTGCAATATCGGCTCTGCGACAACACGCCTCTGCCCTTCCAACTCCAGCCCGACAAGAAACTCGAGCAGCTTTTTGACGCTCAGGTTGCAGACCTCAGAGATCGTAACCTCACCGATTCTCACGGCGAGGGCTTCGGGACGGAGCCGCGCGCCTTGGCAGGACGGGCAGGCCTCGTTCGCCATATACGACTCTATCCACTTGCGAACCGCCTCGGATCCGGTCTGACGGTAACGCCTCTTCAACCACGGTACGAGGCCCTCGTATTGCGATCGGTACTCTCCCTGAACCCGCTCGAAGTCGAGCTTGATGGTGATCTCTTCGTCCGTGCCGTAGAGAATGGCATCCAGTGCCCGCTTGTCGATCTTTTCGAACGGTACATCGAGATCGAAACCGTATCTCTCTCCCAGGGCCTCGAGCTGTGATTTTCCCCACTCACCGCGAAGCTTGCCGAGCGGCGCCACCGCACCCTCGCGGATCGTGAGACTCTTGTCCGGTACAATGAGGTCGAGATTAAAATCGAGCGTGGCGCCGAGACCTTTGCATTCCTGGCACGCGCCATACGGTGAATTGAACGAGAACAGTCTGGGCGACAACTCGCCAAAGCTGACATCACAATACGGGCATGTGAAATACTGGCTGAAGAGCGTTTCCTCCTTGCCAACACCCACGAGCACCAGCCCGTCCGAAAAGCGGCTTGCCGTCTCGAGAGACTCGCCAATCCTTCGCGAGTTCTTGGCAGAGACGGTGAGCCGATCGACAATAATCTCGATGTTGTGTTTCTTCTGTCTGCGAAGCGCGGGCACGTCATCGATGTCATAGACTTCGCCGTTTACCCGGACACGGACAAAACCTTCTTTTCCGATCTTCTCAAAGACCTTCCGGTGCTCGCCCTTTCTGCCGCGTACGACCGGTGCCAGGATCGTCACGCGGGTCCCGTCGCGAAACGCCCGGATCCTCTCCGCTATCGCCGAGACCGGTTGTTGCGATATCACTCTGCCGCACCCGGGACAATGGGGCACGCCCACACGCGCAAACAGAAGACGCAAATAGTCGTAGATTTCCGTCATAGTGCCGACAGTTGAGCGCGGGCTGCGTCCGGTTGTTTTCTGCTCGATCGAGATCGCCGGCGACAGACCCTCGATACGGTCCACATCGGGTTTCTCCATCTGGCCTAGAAACTGCCGCGCGTATGCACTCATGCTCTCCACATAGCGGCGCTGCCCCTCGGCATAGATCGTGTCGAAGGCGAGCGATGACTTGCCCGATCCACTCAGACCCGTGATGACGATCAGTTTGTTTCGAGGCAGCGAGAGATTGATGTTCTTGAGGTTGTGCTCCCGGGCTCCCCGTATAATGAGATATCTGTCTGTTGCCATTTCGTTGCGTACCCTCGGATGAAACGCCTGTCAGCGATCGAGCCGATTACCGTCTGCTGCGCCGCCGACCAAGCCTCAGGGATTGAGACGATTGATGAGCCGGGGAAACGGGATGGCCTCGCGGAGGTGTTTTAGACCGCAGATATAGGCGACGGTTCTCTCCAATCCCAAACCAAAGCCCGAGTGAGGCACCGAGCCAAACCGCCGCAGATCACAATACCAATCAAATGCACCCGGCGGTAGTTTGTGCTCCTCGATCCGGGTCCTGAGGAACTCGAGATCGTGTATGCGCTCGCCGCCACCGATCAGCTCTCCGTATCCCTCGGGAGCCAGCATGTCCACCGAGAGACAGTACTTGTCGTCCTCTGGATCCTGCTGCATGTAGAACGCCTTTATCGCCGTTGGAAAACGGTGAATGAATACCGGTTTGTCACTCGACTCGCTGATCACCGTCTCGTCGCCGCCGCCGAAATCACTACCGTCCTCGAACTCGACCCCTTTATCGTTCAGAAGCTGAACCGCGTCTTTGTAGTGCATCCGGACGAAGGGCCGTTTGACATTTTCCAGTTTCGAGATATCACGCTCGAGCACATCCGCCAGATCGGTGCGACATACCTCGAGGCATCGCTGGACGATATACTCAAAGAACTCCTCGGCCAGGACGATGATGTCATCGAGTGTAGCGAATGCCACCTCGGGCTCCACCATCCAGAATTCGGTCAGGTGACGGCGCGTCTTCGACTTCTCTGCCCGAAACGTGGGCCCAAAACAATACACCCGCCCGAACGCCGCCGCAGTCGCCTCGTTGTAGAGCTGCCCGCTCTGTGACAGATACGCCTTGTCGCCAAAGTAATCGGTTTCAAAAAGCGTGCTCGTGCCCTCGCAGGCATTGGGTGTGAATATCGGTGTGTCGAGACAGTAGAAACCGCGGTCGTTCAAAAAGTCGCGAATCGCGGAGATCGTGTGATGTCTCACTTTCATGATCGTGTGTTGCTTGCGGCTGCGAAGCCAGAGGTGCCGGTGATCGAGAAGAAATGCGGATCCATGCTCCTTCGGCGTGATCGGAAAACTCTCCGCCGCCGCGATCGGTCTCAGGCCGCTGATTGTGATCTCGTATCCGCCCGGGGCGCGTTTGTCCTCGCGCACCGTCCCCGTGACCTCCACGCTGCTCTCCTGACCGATCTCCCCGAGCAGGTCGAACTGGTCCGGCGGTACATCGCTTTTCCCCGCCACGGTTTGAACGAACCCGGTCCCATCGCGCAGGATCAAGAATCGAATCTTGCCGCTCGATCGCGTGTTGAACACCCACCCACGCAACACCACCGATTTTCCAACGTGCGAGGCCAGATCAGCGATATACACCGGGTCCATAATGTTGCGACGCTCCTTTTCGACACTTGCTCGAGTGGTTCACCGCGGCCGTCGGGCCGTGGCCGGGATATCAGCATAGAGTACTTTGGCAGCGACCGTATGTAAAGCCCGCGGTCACTCACGAGGGTCGAATGGCGAGACCGCAGCGGGGTACTCACCCTGATAAGGGAGTGAGCGAAGTTTTCATCCCGGACCATTTGCGGGATCGATCGAGGATCCACCGCGCAGGCTGCGGGTGGTGTCGTCCCGCAAGAGCGCAGCTTGCGCTCACTTGTGGGGTCATCGACGACCCCCTCCGGGGACAGGCAGGACCCGCAGCCGACACTGGGTTAGCCGCCTGTCCTGTAGCAGAGAGCGAAGTGGAGCAAGGTTCGGATGAAGAGCTTCGCGAACGACCCCCGAGCACCGCGGAGCGAGGGCCTGGAGGAAGAGCCTCGCTCGCTCCCATGGGAGGCGAGAAAGACCGCCGGGGCGATAGGCACGCTTCTTGCCTAACTTGTTAACATCACTAGAGTTAAAGCTGTAAATACTGTTGTTCGAGGCCGTTGGCGACTCGGTCGCCTCGAAGGAGCGGTGGCTTGAAAAAAACGCTCGTTTCGGCACGTGCAATCTGCACGTTTCTGTTTGTAGTCGTGTTCTTCGCGACACCGGCAGACGCCGGGAATACCGAACAGGAAAATCTTTCCCAGTACCGTGTTGCGCAGCTGTCGGCAGGCGCCAAAACGCTGCCCACGCTCGCGCGGCTTGCGCATTTGCACGCCGTCACGAAGCTCCGCGAAGGCAAGCGCGAAGAGGCCGAAGCGGCGCTCTTGCAGGCCGTGGCGTACGACCCCCAGTACGTGAGGGCCTACGTCACCCTCGCCCTCGTCAAGGCGCGTCGGTTCGACCCCGAGGCGGTCCTCTACACGGGCCAGGCGTTTTCCGCGATCGGCAGAAGCTTCAAGACCCAGAGCATGCTTGCGCTCAATACCGTCCTTGTCATCCCCTATATTCTCATTCTTGTGTCACTGATCGTATGCGTCGCCTTCGGCGTCAAATACCTGCCATTCGCCGCTCACCGGCTCAGGGAGTTTCTGCAGTACCGGATGCGGGCCGCTCTGCCCGGTCCATCCGCATATCTCATTCTACTGCTCCCCCTCGTGATCCTGCCGGGTGCCGTGACCATGCTCGCCTACTCGACGATCCTGTGTTGGCTCTTTATGCGGCGGCGAGAGAGATTTCTGATGGTGGCACTGCTGGTGCCCTTCATTCTCTTCGGGTTTTTCGGATCCTACTTGCGTCCATTGACACCGCTGGCGGACCCGGAATCGATAACCTCTCTCGTGGCGGACGCCAACGACGCGCCGGGCAACGAGCGCCTCATCAGGGCGATCGAGTCGGCTCAGGCAACCAATCTCGAGGCGCAGAAAAGCATCGCACTCGGGCTTCTCAATCAGCGCAGGGGCAGCTATACAACCGCTTCCGATCATTTCTACAAGGCCATCTCGACCCGTCCTGACGACACAAAGGGATACATCAACCTGGGGAACGTCTACTTTCTGCAGGGCAGCTACGACAAGGCTCTCGAGGGATATCGAAAAGCGGAAACGATCAACCCCAGGGACGCCGTCGGCCAGCACGCGCTCGCCCAAGCGTATATAAAAACCTTGCTGATGAAAGAGGCGTCCAGATCACTTCAGGCATCGTCGGCGCTGGGTCTGGAAAAGGTCAAAGCGACATACGCATCGGAGGCGCTGGATCATATCGCCGTGTTTCCCCAGACGATCTCCAACCGGGAACTCTGGCGAATGGCCGTTGTCGAAGGCAAGACATCGACGGACGACGTGCTGAACGAAATGCTCGCATCGCTGATGCGTGCACCGAGAACCACGGCCGCATTTATTCTTCTCTTCGCTCTCATCATCGCCCTCTTGCTGGCCAGTGTGGTCGATCCGTCGAGGTTGACGTTTCAGTGCTCGAACTGCGGCCAACTGACGTGCGAGAAATGCTGCAACAGCGAACGGGATGCGATTCTCTGTCAGGAATGCGCCAAGACGGTCGCCGGTGTGACATCGGAAAAGGTCACCGACGCGCTTTTGAGGCAGAGACGCCAATCCGTCGTCGTTAGCCGGCGCAGGGCCTCACGGTTTGCGACGATGTTGCTGCCCGGCATGCGCGACATCTCCTACGGCCGGATTTCCCGCGGGTTCTGGCTTGCGGTCTTGTTCTCGGTCGCCATCGTTCAGATTTTTGCCAGAGGTCTCCTGATCAAGGATGTCATGTCTCTTCCGGTCGAACTGTCGCTCTGGCGATTTATCGTCGCGGCAGCGATGGTCGTCCTGGCATACACGGTGTCGGTACTATCGAAACCACAGTACAGTTTCAAGGCGTATCGTGGGCCAAGGCAGCGGCTGGGCGACGCGAAGGTTGATACCAACGACGCCGAGCGCGTCGCGTAGGACAAGGATAAACTATGTCTCTCCAAGGTAATCTAACAGCGTTTGGGCTCTCGGAAATCCTGCAGCTGATAGCGGTCCAGCAGAAATCCGGCATGCTCTCGATCACCAGAGAGGACCGCACGAAGGTCCTCTTTTTCCGCGAAGGCAACATCATATCCACGCGGGACCGGCGGCGCAACACCAAGGACCCGCTCCGCGATTATCTGACCCGTTACGGGATCCTCGCGCGCGAGGATCTGATCCGTCTGACACACATAAGCGTCGAGTCCAAACTGGATCTGACCGAGATCATCGTCTCCGAGGGCGTCCTCTCCGACGAGCAAATGATGAGGCACTTCCGCGACCACATCCAGGAGGAAACGCACGAGGTACTGACCTGGGAGCAATGCAGCTACAAATTCATACCCGGGAACGACATCATCAACGGCATCAAGGTCTGGGGCGAATTCAACATCGAGGGCATGCTGATGGAGAGCATGCGCCGCATCGATGAGTTTCCCCAATCGCTCAAGCTTCTCCCCGATCTCGGCGTCCGAATCCATCGCGTCGGCAAACCCAAAGAGGAACTGACCCGGAACGAGACTGCGATTCTCGAGCTGCTCGACACGGAGCGGACGCTGAGCTATCTGATTGGCCGGGCCAAGATCCCGCAGTACGAGACGTACGAGGCCGTCAGATATCTCCACGAAAAGGACCTTGTCGAGGTCAACGTTCAGGAGGCTTCAGATGCGGTCGCAAACGGCTCCAATACACCAATCAAGCGCAGGCGCAGGCACAAGCACCCCAGACAGAATCTGCTGCCGTTTGCCGTCTCCTTCGTGCTGTTTGCCACCGGGCTCGGCTGGGGAGTCGCCCACACAATGCCATACCTCGAGGCGGTTCTCACCGGGGGCCGGGTACGATCGATAGAAAGCCCTTCGGGTCGAAACCGCACCGAGGCAACGCTGCGCTGGACGCTCGCGGCCTACTACGCAAAGAACGGACACTACCCGTCGGCACTCACCGGCCTCGTGGAGTCCGGACTGGCCAACGAGCCGTTTCTCCGCACGGTCAGCGGCTACTCCATTAGATATCATTTGACCGAGGACGGTCAGCGCTATACCCTTCTGTGACTGTCTGCTGGTTGGCGGTTTTTCAAACTTCACACTTCGGCACTTGCGTCTTTTCCTGAGAATATGTGACTTCATTTTTGTCCTCAGGCCGCTGATCCTGATTCCCGCCTGGGGATTCTATCTCATCGGCGCGGCACAGGGTCGTGGCGCCACGATGCCCGTGATGGCAGGACTGCCATCGCCCGTCGCGCTTCTCGCGCTCACATCGATACTGATCTGCGCGTATCTCCTCAATCAAATATTCGATCGCGAGACCGATGAAAGGAACAACAAGTGTTTCTATCTGTCACGAGGGATCTTTCGTGTGCGGACCCTTGTCATCATGGCCGCGGTCTTTTTTGTGGTCGCCGCGTATGCGTTTCAAGACGTTGTGGGCCCGATCCAGCGATGGGCGCTTTTGCTGGCCCTCGCGCTGTCGCTTCTCTATTCCCTGCCTCCAATTCGTTTGTGCGCGAGGCCTTTTCTCGATATGCTGGCCAACGCCGTCGGCTACGGCGGCGGCGCGTTTATCATCGGATTCGGCGCTTATCAATCGTCTGCAGCCGAAGCCATCACGAACACGATCCCGTATGTCCTCCTGGTGGCGTCGACCTTTCTTCACACGACGATCCTGGATGTCGAGGGTGACAAGGCATCGGATAAGATCAGCACCGCCGTACTCATCGGTGAGCGAAGATCGGCAAACCTCGCGGCTTTCTTTCATCTGCTCTCTATACTCGCCGCATTCGCGACGGCCAACTTCATCGCTCTCATCATCACGGGTTTGAGCTCGCCGGCCGCGATCTACGCGCTGAAGACGGGTGCCCGGTCGGCGAGCGCCACGCTCATCCAGGTAAACACGCTGGTCGTCGCCGGTGTGGCTGTTTTTCTCTGGCCGGTCTTTGGCGCCGTCCTCGTGCCGCTCGTCCTGCTTGCTCGTTTCTACTATCGGAGAAGGTTCGGGATCATCTACCCGGGCCCGCGGAAGGGCGCTTGAGAAGCGGGGTCAGCACGGCCACCTGATTGATGGTCCGGCACTTCATTTCCTCGAACCAGAAGAGCGGGTTGCGAGTCAACTTGCAACCGATCGTAAACAGCGTGTCTATTATGTAGACGCCGTTCCGGCGAAGGGCGAGCGGGTCGACGGCTTCATTGGAGTGGGGTGGATAGAGCGAAAAGGCAGCTGTAAAACCACTGTCGCGGACCGCCTGGCGAACGCGGGTGTTGTAGCGGCCGAACGGATACGAAAAACTCGTCACTGCCTGCCCGGTCTTCTCCTCGATCTCCGTCTTTGACCGGGCGATCTCATCGGCGAGGTCCTCAGGGGGCAGGCGGGTCAGATCGCGGTGACTCGCCCCGTGGGAGCCAAAGCGCACCCCGCGCTCGGCGAGATCCCGGATCTGATCCCAGGACAGATGCCGGGAACGCTTTCGGCCCAGAGAGAGGTCCCAATCGTTTGTCCGGCCGACGTAGTCGGTGGGCAGAAATACGAGAAGCGGCACGCCGCGCCGCTCGAGTTCGCCGACGTAGATATCGTGCAACTCCTCGTAGCCATCATCGAATGTCAGCAGGATCTTCCTGGAGGCTCCGGGCGCCGGGTTGGCCACGGCGTGAACAAACGCCGCCTCATCAACGAACTCGTAGCCTCCGGACTTGAGAGTATCGATCTGCTCCAGAAACCTGCCAGACGTCATCCACGTGCCTTCCCAGAGAAAGCCGTCGCTGATCTTGTGGTAACACAGAGACTGCGGAATGTCCGCGGGCGGATAGCGGTAGCGCACCTTCCAGACGAGGAACAGCGTCACCAACAGCGCCGCAATGACGACAATGGGGATCATTCGATTCTGCCGGGATACACTTTCAGAGCCTCACGAATGACCTCCATCGACCGGCGCATCGCATCGACGTTGAGCACAAACGCCAGACGAACTTCGTCGACTCCCTTGCCCGGCGTCGCGTAAAACCCGTTTGCCGGCGCCAGCATCACGGTTTCTCCGTCCAGATCGTATTCCTGCAAAAGCCATGTGGAGAAATCATCGGCATCCTTGACGGGAAGCCTCACGATCGTATAAAAGGCGCCCTGCGGTTTTAGCGAAAACGCATCGGGTATCTTCTCTAGTTCTTCGAAGACGACATCCCGTCTTTTTCTGTATTCCGCGATGACGTCATCCAGGTATGACTGCGGAGTGTAGATCGCCTCTTTTGCCGCTAGCTGCTCCATCGTCGGCGGGCAGAGTCTCGCCTGCCCAAGCCGCAACGCCGCCGCGATAACGTCTTTGTTGTGGGACACGAGACAACCGACCCTGGCGCCGCAGACGCTGTACCGCTTCGATATGCTGTCCAGCAACACTGCCTGCTCCTCGATGCCACTCAGGTGCATCACTGAAGTATGCTCGACACCGTCATAGATCAGCTCCCGATACACCTCGTCCGAGAAGAAGAACAAATCGTGTTTTACTACCAGGTCTCTCATCGCGTTCATTTCGTCGGCGGTGTACACGTACCCCGTGGGGTTATTCGGCGAGCAGAGCATGATGGCGCGTGTTCTGTCCGTGATCTTCGCCTCGATATCGGAGATGGGGGGTAGTTTGAATCCGTCTTCGACCTTGCTCATTACGGGCACGATGTTGACACAGGCTTCTACCGCGAACCCGTTGTAGTTCGTATAGAACGGTTCCGGAATGATGACCTCGTCGTCGGGATCCATTGCAGCCATTAACGCGAATATTATGGCTTCGCTTCCCCCGGTTGTTACGATAATCTCCTCGCTCGTGACATCGATGTTGTATCTGGAATAGTATTCGACGAGCGCTTCCCTGTATTCCCACAGCCCGGCTGAATGACCATACGGGACGACTTCCAGATCGTGATTGCGAAATGCATTCAAGAAGGTCTCGGGTGAATGGATATCGGGTTGGCCGATGTTTACGTGGTAAACCGTCTTGCCCTGTTTCTTGGCGGCCTCCGCGTACGGAACCAGCTTACGTATGGGCGACGGGGGCATTCGATCCGCGCGCCTCGATAGCTTCGGCATTTCTTCCTCCCCAATGTGGGTTTGGCAATCCCCGGTACTTACTCCGATCAGAGCTGTGTCGGCGGTTTCAGACGGTGGATATGAGCAGGTCAGCCAACGGTTGCTTTTTAGCTGATTTTAGAATAATCTTCTGGACCTAGCAACATGTTTGACTGGTGGAACCTATGAATCAGAAACCCTTTCAAGACTACTATCCAGATGAATTGGCGTATTGCTACGGTTGCGGTCGGCTCAACGAGCATGGCTTGCAGTTGAAGAGCCGTTGGGACGGCGACGAGACGGTAGCCATCGTGCACACCAGCCCGCATCACATTGCGATTCCGGGTTATGTCTACGGTGGGCTAATCGCATCGATCATTGACTGCCACGGCACGGGAACAGCCGCCGCAGCGGCGTATCGCGCCGAGGGCCGCGAGATGGATACCGAGCCGCCCCTGCGTTTCGTAACGGCGTCGCTGAAGGTGGACTACATCCGCCCGACACCATTGGGCGTGCCGCTCGAAGTCCGCGGCACGGTCGAGGAAATCAAGGATCGAAAAGTGGTGGTGAGTGCAACCGTATCCGCCGAGGGCGAGATCTGCGCGAAGGGCCGCGTCGTGGCGGTCAAGATGCCCGACCACATGCTCCCGAAACCAGCTTGAGTGAGGGATCGAGCGAGGCTCTCTACCGGGCGGGGGCACGGCGGGCGCTCGAACGGACATTTCGAGCGAGCGCCACGATGCGGCACGCTGTCGCCAACTCGGCGGCCGTGCGAAGCTCGATACGCCTGATGGGTCGCAAGCCACGCCACGCAAAGGCCGCGGCGAGCCCTCTTTCAGAGGACAGGCGAGACATGAAGTGAGGGCGCTCGCCGTGTCCCCAGAAAGCGCTTTAGTGATAAGCGTTGGGGAATCCCAGTGAGGACGGGCCAAGGCTTACGACCGTGTTGCTGTCTTCGTCCAGAGCGACCTGCGCCAGCTCGACCACACCATCCAGCGTCACGTCGTCGATCTTGCGGATCAGCTCCCGCTCGCTGATCTGCCGCCCGAAGTAGATTTCGCTGCGAGCCATCCGCATCATCTTCGACACCGCTGCTTCCAACCCGAGGAGGATCTTTCCCTTGAGGTGCTGTTTCGTATCCTCGAGTTCCTGCTCGCCAAGATCACCGCTCCGTATCTTCTTGAACTCCTTGAAAACCTCGCGGACGACCCGCGCCGAGTTGGACGGTTTGACCGACATATACGTACCGATAAGTCCCGTGTCCCGCACCGAATCCGCATACGTATAGATCGAGTAGGTATAACCCAACTCCTCGCGGATCCGTTGAAACAGCCTCGAACTCATCGTCCCGCCAAGCAGAGTCGTCAAAACCATCAGCGGATATCGCCCTTCATCGATGTAAGAGTAGCAACGCGCCCCAATGCAAATGTGCTGGTGGTGCAGTTCTCTCTCGTATAGACGCCTCACCGGATGGTACTTGGTGATCCGCTTGCCGTTGCGCTTGAGTGCGCCGCGGGGCTCGGGGAACTTCCAGTCGCATAGACGCATCAGACGGCGCTTGTCCACGTTGCCATATACGGCAATCACGATATTACTGGGCTGAAAGTGCCTTCTGGAAAAACTGGATAGCTTCGGACGCTCGAAACCGGAGACGGTTTCTGGAGACCCGAGAATCGGCTTGCCGATAGGGTGATTGGGGAAAACACTCGCCGCAAACAGATCGTGTATCAGATCATCCGGCGCGTCCATTACGTCGCTTATCTCTTCGAGAACAACCTGTCTTTCCAGCGCGACCTGGTCGGGGGAGAACGCAGGGTTGAGGATCATATCGCGCAGGATATCTATTGTCAGATCTTTGTAGTCATCCAGCGCCTGTGCATAGAAGCAGATCTGCTCACGCGTCGTGAACGCTTCGAGCGAGCCACCGACCTTCTCGATTTCCTTGGAGATATCGAACCCGGAGCGGTTGACCGTCCCCTTGAAAAGCATGTGTTCGAGAAAGTGACAGAGACCCTCTTCGCCCCTTGCCTCGTCGCGCGAACCGGTGTTGATCCAGACACCAATGCAAAAGGCCCGCGAAGTGGGATTGTTCTGCTGGAGAATGGTCACACCACTGTCGGTACGGTACTTATTGACACGTGGTGCACGTGGAAAGTTCGTCGTCATTTGTCAAAGCCGGGTCGGTCTAGCGTTTCGGCGATCTCTGGGGTCGTCGATCCCGCCGCGGACGGTCCGAACGTTCCGAACGTTCCCCAGGAGGCGGACCTCCCTCTTCCAGAGCCTTCTTGCTCAACCGGACCTTGCCATCGCCGCTGACGTCGATGACCTTGACCTTGAGTTTGTCGCCGACTTTCATGACGTCTTCGACCTTTTCGATTCTGTGGTGGGCGATCTCCGAGATATGGAGCAACCCGTCCTTGCCGGGCAGAATCTCGACAAAGGCGCCAAATGCCACGATGCTCTTGACCGTTCCTTCATAGGTCTGGCCTATCTCAGGCTCGGCGATGATCTCCTCGATGCGTTTGCGCGCAATCTCGCTCGAGTTTGCGTCCACGGCGGCTATCTTGATCGTGCCGTCATCATCGATCTCGATCGTCGCGCCGGATTCATCCTGGATGGCCCGAATCACCTTGCCACCGGGGCCGATGATCTCGCGGATCTTGTCGACGTCGATCTTCATCATCGATATCTTGGGGGCAAACGGTGATATCTCCTCGCGAGCCTGAGAGATTGTCTTGTTCATGATATCGAGTATATGCTCCCTGCCCTGTCGTGCCTGCTCGAGAGCACGAGCGAGAATCTCCTCGGTGATCCCCGCCACTTTGACATCCATCTGAAACGCCGTGATTCCCTTCGACGTCCCGGTCACCTTGAAGTCCATATCGCCGAGGTGGTCTTCCATACCCAGGATATCACTCAGAATGGCGATTTTGTCGCCCTCGAGGACCATCCCCATCGCGATACCCGCTACCGGACGCGCGATGGGAACACCGGCATCCATCAGCGCGAGGCTGCCACCGCAAACCGACGCCATCGAGCTTGATCCGTTCGACTCGAGGATGTCCGAGACAATACGAATCGTATACGGAAAATCTTCCGCCGACGGAATGACCGCCTTCAACGCGCGCTCCGCGAGCGCTCCGTGACCGATCTCGCGCCGCCCCGGGCCGCGGAAAAATCCGACTTCGCCCACGCTGAACGGCGGAAAGTTATAGTGAAGCATGTAGCGCTTCCAGTTCTCGCCCTCGATCGTGTCGAGCATCTGTTCGTCGCGCGACGTGCCCAGCGTGACGGCAACGAGACTCTGTGTCTCGCCGCGGGTGAACAGGGCGGATGCGTGCGTTCGGGGAAGCACGCCAACCTCACAGCTGACATCACGAATATCCGTGAATTTGCGATCATCAACCCGAACACCGGTATTGAGAATCTTGTCCCTCATCTCATGCTTCTCGATGTCTTCGAGTCTGGCTGCGATGTACGACTCCCGATCGGGATACGCCTCGGCAAAAGCCTCCTTGGCCTCCATTCGAATGGCATCGAGCGCCGCACCACGATCCTGCTTCTTCTTGATGCCCAACGCTTCGACGATCCCTGAGCGATACTTGTCATTGATGGCACTGTCGAGCTCCGGCAAAACGACTGGCTCCGGATTCGGACGCTTTTCCTTTGGACCAAGCGCTTCGACGAGCTCACGCTGCAGGTTGTTCAACCGTTTGATTTCCTCGTGTGCGAGTGAGACCGCACGAAGAATCTCTTCCTCGGCCACCTCGTTGGCACCGCCCTCAACCATGATGACAGCGTTGTCCGACCCGGCAACGACGATATCCATTTCACTGTTTTCCATGTCCTGAACGGACGGGTTGACCACAAAGTTGCCGTCGACCTTCCCGACTCTCACACCAGCAATCAGATCCGAAAACGGAATATCGGATATCGCGAGTGCGGCCGACGCACCGGTGATGCCGAGGACATCCGGCTGGTTCTGACCGTCGTAGCTGAGAATCTGGGCCACGATCTGGGTCTCGAACCTGAAGTCCTTGTCGAAGAGTGGGCGGATCGGACGGTCGATCAGACGCGCCGAGAGCGTTTCCTTCTCGCCGGGGCGGCCTTCCCTTTTGAAGAAGCCGCCAGGAATCCTCCCGGCGGCGTATAGTTTCTCACGGTACTCGACGAACAGAGGCAAGAAGTCCCTGTCTGTCGGCGTCTTGCTACAAACCACCGTGACCAAAACAACGGTGTCGCCCATCCGCATCAATACGGAGCCGTCCGCTTGTTTGGCCATCCGGCCCGACTCCATGGTTAATTGTACTCCGTTCGAAGAATAGGTAACGGTTTTCATCAAAACCTACCGGGATAAGAGTTGGTAAAGAAAAGGGGATCGCTTATTTGCGAAGGTTTAGCTCTTTAATGAGAGCGCGGTAATGCTCAACCTTCTTGTTTTTCAAATAGTCGAGAAGTTTGCGTCTACGTCCAACAAGCTTCAAGAGTCCTCGCCTGGAAGCATGATCCTTTGTGTGAACTTGAAAATGCTCGGTGAGCTGGCGAATCCGTTCGCTAAGCAGAGCTATTTGAACCTCTGCAGATCCAGAATCCTGGTCATGCAGCTTATGCTTCGTAATGATGTCTTGCTTCTGGTCTGCGGTTAACGCCATCGTCTGAACACCTCCTCCTGCGTAAGATCGCGACACGATGGCTGCAGCCTGGACCAACATGTGGGGCAGCGTCCAAGCCGCTGGAAATCGACCTCAAACTAACACACGAAAATTGGGATGTAAAGCAATAATTGTGCACATGGGGAGCAACTCAAAGGTCGTATACGCCTTTCTGAGAAGTCTTTGCGAGCGCCTCCAGTGCCTGCGCCTTGTCCAACCCCAGCTGCTCCACCAGCGCGCCCACCGATGGGAACTTGCGCTCCTCCCTTAGGTAGGTATGGCAGGAAACCCAGAGCTCTTCACCATATATATCCTCATCAAAATCGAAGAGATGTACCTCGATCCCCCTGGCGCCCTCGGCAAGCGACTTCATCGTCGGAGCGCGGCCGACGTTCATCATCCCTTGAAGCGTCTGTTCTCCGCGCCTCACCTCGACGGCGTAGACGCCTCCGGGCGGCCACAGTTTGTAGGGATCGGCCAACGAGAGATTGGCCGTGGGAAACCCAAGCCCTTTTCCCATGCCGTGGCCCCTTACGACTTCACCGCTGATCAAATAGGAGTGTCCGAGCAGCTTGTTGGCCAGCGTCACGTCGCCTTCCATCAGCGCGTTTCTTATCTTTGTACTGGAAATCGCCTGCGAGTTGTCACGCACAACGGGAACAATCTTGCAGTCAAATCCCATTCTCGACGATTCGTCTTTCACACGATCCGGACTGCCTTCCCGGTTCTTTCCGAAATAGCAATCATAGCCCAACACGAGGCGTTTCATACTGAAGGTTTTAAGAAGGTACTTCTGAATAAAGATCCGATAGTCTACGTTCGCCAGATCGTGATCGAAGTGAAGCACGAGAACGCCATCCAGATCGAACTGCTGCAGCAACCAAACGCGTTCCTTCAATATGCTGAGGGTCGGCGGCCGCATTTTGGAATGCGTGATCGCAAGGGGATGCGGGTCGAAAGTAATGAGATAAGCCTCGCTGATCGACCCAGCCTTTCTTGACTCCATGAGATCCCTGATGATTCGCTTGTGACCCAGGTGCACACCGTCGAACACGCCAAGCGTAACGGCCGCATCCTTCGGCGACCAGGACCTGACATCGTCGATCGAGTATGCAACCTTCGGAAGCGATTTCATGTGATTACGCTCCGCCTGTCCACGACGAGCCGGAAGGAATCCACCATGGTTGCGGCGCCACGACTCTCGCTGCCTCGATTTCCCAGTGCGAGCAGCGTGCCGGACTGATCGAGGATACGCACCGTCGGACTCTCGGTCACCGATCCGATCGTCTCGACGATGTCCTCGCTGCGAGGCAATGCGCCGTCGCCCAGTGCACGCTTCGATCCCTCGGTAAGCACGATGCCGGGCAGGAACCTTAGGGCGTCGGAAAGCTCGACACTCACCAGGCCTGATACCTCGCCTTCGAAGACTCTTTCGCAAGGGTACGCATCTTCGATTTTGAATGTACCGATCGCCAGGCGGACGAGTCTTCGCAGATGCGCGGGCAAATCGAACGCCGCGCCAAAGTCACGGGCAAAAGAGCGGACATAGGTTCCCCGCGAACATCGAATCTGAAAATCAATCTCGGGTAGCGCAATCCTTGTCACCTGGAGTTCATGTATCGTTACTGTACGGTTTTCAACCACGGGGTTCTCGCCGGCGCGTGCCAGTTCGTAGAGCCGTTTTCCGTTCTTTTTTATCGCGGAATATGCCGGTGGAGCCATGTCGTACGGCCCGACAAAATTCCCGGCCGCCGCGATGATATCGGCCTCTGGAATCTCCGGCACAGGGGCCTGCCTGAGTATGTCTCCCTCTGCATCGAGCGTGCTCGTTTCGACGCCGAGAAGCACGGTGAATTCATACGTCTTCGCGAGATTCATAAACTGCTCCACAGCCTTTGTCGCCCGGCCGGTACAAACGAGCAGCACGCCTCTCGCCAGTGGGTCCAGGGTACCCGTATGGCCCACCTTCTTGATCCCGGTCGCCTTTCGCACCGCCTCGACCACGTCGAACGATGTGGGTCCCGAGTGCTTGTTCAATACGAGCAGTTTGTTTATGAAATCGCTCATCGGATTGCTCTCTGCCTCACGGGCCATCTTCTTCGTCGTCCTCGTGAATCTGCTTGAGGGCGTCCTCAATTCGCATCGAGCGATCGAGACTGTCATCGTAGACAAACCGAAAATCGGGCAGGTTACGCATCTTCAGTTCGCGTCCGATAGTCTTGCGAAGGAAATTCTTCGCGCTCTCCAGACCCTGCTTGGATTCCTCACGTTCGCTTTCCCCGCCCATCACGGTGAAAAACACCTTCGCCGTGTCAAGGTCCCTGGTCACCTCCACACCCGTGATCGTCACAAGCCCCACCCGAGGATCCTTCACGCGACTGAGAATCAGCTCGCCAAGCAGTTCCTTGATCGACTCGTTCAACCGTTCCCTGCGGTAGGATCTTGCCATCGCCACTACCTCACTTCCTGCGTGCAATCGAGGACGACCAGGCGGTGGTCCTTTTCGAGAAAGCGGAGCACGTTACCGCAAGTCGTCTCGGCAGCGCGCCCGTTGACCCCGACGGTCACCACGGCCAGCAGCGATCTCTGCCATTTGTCCTGATACCCCACTTCCGCCACCGCCACATTATAACGCTGGCTCAGCTTCGTCTTGAGGCTGGACAACACGAACCGCTTCTCTTTCAGTGAAGAGCGACCGGGAAAGTGAAGATCTATCGTGAGAAGTCTGATCACCATGATGGTAACACGGGCCAGGACCGCGTTACTCGCGCCGAATCGGTCGCGTCAGGCGCTAAAAAACCCGGGCTTTTTCTTCGACGACAAACGCTTCTATAATGTCGCCCTCTCGGAGATCGCCAAACCCGGAGACACCGATGCCGCACTCGAAATCCTTTTGGACTTCCCTCGCATCATCCTGGAACCGTTTCAGTGACGAGATCTTGCCTTCGTGAACGATGGCCTCGTCGCGCAATACTCTTACCATCGCGTTCCTCGTGATCGAGCCGTCTATCACAAACGAGCCGGCGATTTGTCCCAGTCTCGAAATCTTGAAGACCTTCCGAACCTCCGCCCGTCCCAGCACGCGCTCGACCTCTTCGGGTTCCAGCAGCCCCTTCATCGCGTCGTCGACATCCTGGATTACTTCGTAGATTACCTTGTATAGCTTAATTTCAACGTTTTCACGTTCGGCCGCGCCATGGGCTTTGGGCGAGACCTTCACGTTGAAGCCAATGATGATTGCGTTGGAACTCGCCGCGAGCAACACATCGGACTCGCCGACCACTCCCACACCGGAGTGAAGCACCTTGACGACGACATCTTCAATCGCCAGCTTTTCGAGACTCTGGGTCAGGGCCTCAACCGAGCCATCCGTATCACCCTTGACGAGAAGCCGCAGCTCCTTGAGTTCCCCAGACTGAATCTGTGCGTAGAGTTCCTCGAGCGTCAATTTGCGGGTTGGCGTTCGCTCGCGGTCCTTTAGTTTCTGCTGACGGGCCACGCTCAAGTCGCGCGCCTCGCGCTCGCTACGGACAACAACGAGTTTGTCACCCGCCTCCGGCAGACCGCTGCAGCCGAGGACCTGCGAGGGTGTCGCCGGTCCGGCGCTCTTTACTCCGCTCCCGCGTTCATCCAGCAATGCCCTGACCTTGCCGTAGTTCGATCCAATCACAAACGCGTCCCCGATACGAAGTGTGCCCTGCAGGATAAGCGCGGTACAAAGAATCCCTCGCCCTTCCTCCTTGCGGACTTCGATTGCTACCGCCTGCGCCGATGCTCCGGCGTCAGCCTTAAGCTCCATCATTTCGGCCTGGAGCAGTATCATCTCGAGAAGCTTGTCGATACCGTCTCCCGTTTTCGCGGATACTTCGATCGAAACCACGTCGCCGCCGAACTCCTCGACAATCACGTCGCGTTCCGTCAGCTGCTGGCGGATCTGTACGGGGTTGGCATTCGGAAGATCCATCTTGTTGATCGCGACAATAATTGGAACATCCGCCGCCTTCGCGTGGTTGATCGCCTCGACGGTCTGAGGCATCACGCCGTCGTCGGCCGCGACCACGAGAACCACGAGGTCGGTCACATGCGCGCCTCGGGCCCGCATCGATGTAAACGCCTCATGACCCGGGGTATCGATAAACGTGATCTTCCCACCGGGGGCAGTGACCTGATACGCGCCAATATGCTGGGTAATGCCGCCGGCCTCTCCGCTCGCGACGCGCGTCTTGCGAATATAGTCGAGGATTGATGTCTTGCCGTGGTCGACGTGCCCCATCACCGTAACGATGGGAGACCGCGCTTCGAGATGGGTCGGCTCGACCAGAACATCCGCCTTCAGCAGCTCTTCGATCTCGTCGGATACGATCTGTACTTTTTGGTCGAAATCGTCTACCAGAAGCTCGAGCGTCTCCTTGTCCAGAGTCTGGTCTCCGGTGTCGGGCCCTTCCATGTCCTCGCAGCGCTTCATGATTTCTTCGGGCTCGACCTTCAGAGCGGCTGCAACCTCTTCGACCGTGGATCCCTCGGCGATAAGGACCGGTGGTTCGTCGGTCGGGGCGAACTCTTTGGGTTTGCCTTTCCTCCGCCGTGTCCTCCGGGTCGTTTCGATCTTGGCGAGGGTCCGCCGGACGCTTTCCCGAACCGCCTTCTGCTGGGCCTCAGTCTTGCTCGGTTTGCCGGCGCGTCTCCCAGCCCGACCCGGCGGCGTCTT
>CBDVBZ010000064.1:0-19876 GCA_965372355.1 uncultured bacterium
AGAGGGCTCCTGCGAAAGGGCGCTCGAACAAACCCAAAAGCGCCCCTGCTTTAGAAAATAGATAGATGATGCCTGGTACTGGTGTTTTTGCTCTCGCTCCGCTATCTGTCGTGCTGACCAGACATCATCTCAAGACTCGAAGTTGTGTGTGCCGGCCTACTGGCACGCCTCACACGTGGGATCGTCCACGAGACACGCACCCGAGGCAACCATGGCCGCGGGGACCTGTGCTTGCTCTTCGGCCAAAACGGTGGCAGCCCGAGGCGCAGCCATCTTGCCGTCGTATTTCTTGGAGTGATCCAGCGTGCTTTTCTCGATCGCCGACGCGCCGAGCGTCCGCATATAGTACGTGGTCTTCAATCCCTTTTTCCATGCATACTGGTAAACGTCGGAGATCGCCTTGCCCGATGTCGTCACCATAAAGATGTTTATCGACTGGCTCTGATCGATCCATTTCGCCCGTAGCGCGGCATGATCGACCAGACATCGGGGATCGATCTCGAATACCTCTTTGTACCTCAACTTGAGCCCGTCCGGTATCTCCTCGATGCGCTGAACGCTGCCGTCATAGTACTTGAGTTTCTCGCTCAGCTCCTCGGTCCACAGCCCCAGCTTCTTGAGGTCGTCGACGAGGTATCGGTTGATAATCGTAAACTCACCGCTGAAGTTGGACTTCACGTAGATGTTCTTGTAGATTGGCTCCACAGACGGGAAACAACCGGCAATGTTCGCGATCGTTGCCGTGGGAGCGATGGCCATGCAGTTCGAGTTACGCATCCCGTGCGCCTCGACATGGCTCCGGACCTGCGCCCAGTCGAGCCCCTCGCGCAGATCCACACCCGTTGGCATCCCGCGCTCTTCCTCGAGCAGCGCCACGGTATCGATAGGGAACAAACCCCGATCCCATTTGGACCCCTTGTAGCTCTGGTATGCACACTTCTCCCTGGCCAGCCTGGACGACGTCAGGATCGCGTGAAACGATACGAACTCCTGGGTGCGGTCAGAGAAGTCGTAGGCCTCGGCGCTGTCGAAGTCGATGCCGAGCTTGTAGATCGCATCCTGCAGCCCCATCACACCGAGCCCGATCGGCCGGTGCCGCATATTTGCGTTTCTTGATTCCTCGGTCGGATAGAAGTTGAGATCGACGACGTTGTCCAGCATCCGTATCGCCGTCGACACCGTCTCCTCCAGCATCTCCGTATCCAAAGCGCCGTCGTGGACATGCCGTGAGAGGTTGACCGACCCGAGGTTGCACACTGCCGTCTCATCCGGCGATGTGTTCAGCGTGATCTCGGTGCAGAGGTTCGAACTGTGGACCACACCAACATGATCCTGCGGCGACCGGATATTGCAGGGATCCTTGAAGGTGATCCACGGATGCCCCGTCTCGAAGAGCATCGTGATCATCTTGCGCCACAGATCTACGGCACGGACCTTTCGGTACATGCCTATCTCGCCGTTCTCTGCCTTTTTCTCGTACTCCTCGTAGATCTCTTCGAATTTCCTGCCGTACACGTGGTGTAGCTCGGGTGTTTCGTGCGGCGAGAAAAGCGTCCACTCCTCGTCGGCCATCACGCGTTTCATGAAGAGATCGGGTATCCAATTCGCCGTGTTGGTATCGTGAGTACGCCGCCGCTCGTCACCGGTGTTCTTCCTCAGCTCGAGAAAATCCTCGATGTCATAGTGCCAGGTTTCCAGATAGACGCAGGTCGCCCCGCGCCGCTTTCCGCTTCGATTGATCGCCGCCGTTGTGGCGTCGACGATCTTCAGGAATGGCACGACACCCTGGCTGCCGACATTGGTGCTCTTGATCAGCGCGCCCGTCGCGCGGATGTTCGTCCAGTCGTTTCCGAGGCCGCCCGACCATTTCGAAAGCTGAGCGTTGTCGGAGATCGACTTCATAATGTGGGACAGTTCATCTTCGACCGTTGTCAGGTAGCACGAACTCATCTGGGGATGGTTCGTGCCCGAATGGAACAGTGTCGGTGTCGACGGTACATAGCGCAGTGTGGAAACGATGTTGTAAAACTGGATTGCGCGCACCTCGCGGTTGTCGTCTTCGACGGCCAGACCCATGGCGACACGCATCCAGAAGTGCTGAGGTGTCTCCAGAATGTTCTGATCGAGATCCTTGAGAAAGTAGCGATCGTAAAGGACTTGTGCGCCGAGGTACTGCAGGAGCCGGTCGCGTCCCGGATCTATCGCCGCGGCGATTCTATCCAGATCGAACTCGAGGAGCCGCGGATCGAGACGTCCCGTTTCGACGCCGTATGCGACTTTTTCCCTGAATGAGTTTCTGTAGACCGAATCGAAATCGGTTTCGAACTCGTCGATACCCAGCACGTCTTTGTAAAGATCGTTGAAGAGAAAACGTGCCGCAATAAGCGAGTAGCCGGGGTCTTTTTCGATCCGGGCGCGCATGGCCATGATAACTGCCTGGTTGATCTCGCTGGTTGTGATACCGTCGTAGACGGCGAACTTTGTGTCGCGCACGATCTCGAAGACATCGACGATATCCTCGAAACCACGGCAGCAGTTCTTGACCGCCCGTTCGATCTCCGTGACATCGAACTCGACGACGTCGCCGTTGCGTTTCTTGACGCTGAGCTCGCGCTTCTCGATCCTTTCGAGGATGTGTTTTTTGCGGTTCTCGCGGAGCTCGGCATGCTGCTTTCTGTAGAGGATGTAGGTTTTCGCGACATCGAAGTAGCCGCCTTCGGCGAGCATTTTCTCCACGAGATCCTGCACATCCTCAACGCCCGGAATTCGCTCGACAAAGCGTGTCTCGAGCACATTGATGATCTCATCGGTGATGTGCCCCAGCGTCTCCTGCGCGACGGCGATTTCCGTGGCGGCGAAGGCCTTCTCCATCGCTCGCTCAATCAGCAGCCGATCGAAGTCCACCACCGAGCCGTTGCGCTTCTTTATCTTGTCAATTGACATAGTTCCCCTCTGAGTACGGCAGGCGGGCTATTACCCAAAATATAGTGAATTCATGAGGTCCAGGTACTACATATTGTGGTTCGCGTTGATTCTTCAGACGCGGTTCGCAGAACATATTGGGTTGAGTCCCGGTCGTCAAGCGTTACCTTCCATGTGAAATTCTTATTTTGCTGTGCCGCCGGTTTTTGGGCGTGCCGGTTGGACCAGACGGCCTTTCGGCCGCAGGTCAACCGGCATGGCAACCAGCGAGTTAGAATTGCCGTGATCTTTCAAGGGCTGCGTGCGATATTCGAGCGAAAGACGGAAAGGACAAACATGTCGAGCGCCATCGTCGAAAACCTCGAGCGCATTCGCGAGCGCGTTGCGCAGGCGTGCTCGCGTGTCGGCCGCGCGGTCGATGATGTTACGATCATCGCCGTGACGAAGACGCACGAGCCCGAAACGGTCGACGCGGTGATCGCGGCCGGTATCGCGGATATCGGGGAGAACCGGATCAAGGAGTTTGCGGCCAAAGAGCCCGAGGTGACCCGGCCCTGCCGCTGGCACCTCATCGGGACGCTTCAGAGCAACAAGGCCACAAAGGCCATCGGTCGATTCGAGATGATCCATTCGGTCGATCGGCTGAAGATCGCGGCGGTGTTGAGTCGTCTTGGTGAGGAGAACGGTGTTACGACGCGAATCCTCATCGAGGTCAACACAAGCGGAGAGCCAACGAAGCACGGTTTTGCGCCGGACGAGACCCCCGAGGCGGCGTCGAGGATTGCCGAGCTCCCATCGCTCGAACTCGAGGGGTTGATGACGCTGGGTCCGCTCACCGACAATCAGACGGCGATCCGGCGATCGTTTCAGTCGCTGTTTCGCCTCAACGAGAAGATCGGGGAATCTCTGGGAAAGCCCATGCCGCATTTGAGCATGGGGATGAGCGATGACTTCGAGACCGCGGTGGAGGAGGGCGCAACGCTGGTCCGGCTCGGACGGGTGCTCCTCGGCGCCCGGCGGTGGTGAGCGGTCGCACTGGGGAAAAACCTACCACCCAGAAGGTGATTTGTGTATCTTGGTGAGCGATACCCGGTACAGGGGATCGAAGATAGCCAGAAGGCTAATAACGACAATGGGTTTTGGATGTCACGGAGCTCTCTATGGTTGGCTTAATAATTGCTTTGCTGAAGCTCTATCAGCTCGTGGTTATCGTACGGGCCGTGCAGAGTTGGATAACGGTAGATCCCAAGAACCCCTTCTTTCGCGGGGTTGCCGCCATCACGGATCCGGTGCTCAACCCCATTCGCTCTTTCACCATGTTCGGGTCGGTGGATTTCTCGCCCGTTGTGGTGATCGTTGTACTTCAATTGATCATATGGGGTTTGGGTGGCTGATTATCAAACGAAGACGACGCGATGATGGGATCAACGATCTGAGAGGAAATACGAGAGGCACGAATCTCTTCCCGGAGGAAGCTACATGCGTTTGACGCCGCTAGACATACGAAAACAGGAATTCAGAAAGGGCATGCGCGGGCTCGATGCCGACGAGGTCTATGCGTTTCTGGCGACCGTCGCAGACGAATACGAAGCGGCGATGAACGACAACAAGGCACTGCGCGAGCGGCTCCTCGAGCTGGACGACAAGGTCCAGGAGTACCGGAACATGGAAAAGACGCTCCGTGACACACTTCTGACAGCGGAACGCGTCACCGCCGAGGCGAAGGACAACGCCAGACGCGCGGCGGAGCTCATTATCAAACAGGCGGAGCTCGACGCGGATAAGGGCGTGCGCGATATCAAGGCTAACGCGACACGGCTGAGACAGGAAATCAAAACACTAAAGAGTCAGCGGGAGAGCTATCTGGCCAGGATGAAAATGCTGGTCGAGTCGCATCTCAAGTTCATCGAGACCGCTGGGCAGGACTTCGACGAGGACGAACAACTCCTGGATATGGGCCGCAAGGGCCAGGACCGCGAGAAGAGAACCCCGGGCATGGACGCAGCCGTTTCCATCGGCGGGGGGATCGTTTCTGCCTCGACCCTGCCGGCCGACAAGCCGATCGATGAGACCGGGCGGCCGACGGAGACCGGGCGGCCGACGGAGACCGGGCGGCCGACGGAGACCGGGCGGCCGACGGAGACCGGGCGACCGACGGAGACCGGGCGGCCGACGGAAACCATGCGGCCGACAGAGCCAACACAGTTGACAGAAGCGACGCAGCCGGTGTCACGTAACGCGGCTCCTCCGACAAACCCGCCGCTCCGGGAGAGCTGTCCGGCGCCGAGCACAGACGGCACCAGAACCGACGCCGAAGCGTCTTCGAGCAGCGTCGGGACGATGACCGAAACGGATGCCGGGGCCCGGCTCAACGACCTCCTGGATCGTGTCGTCCAGCAGCAGACTGCGGTTCAGACCGAGACGAGCACCGGCGTGGAGGCGGCGACGGCAGTTGAGCAGCCGATGCCGGACGCCGGCATGGCAAGCGGCGACGATCTCGCCGGAGCGACGATTGCGGAGGCGAAAGCCGGCGACGATCTCGCCGGAGCGACGACTGCGGAAGACGTCGCGGGAAGCCCCGGGGCGGATGACGTCGACTCCCAAGGGCTGGACGAGTGGTCGCTCGAACGCCTCAAATACGATATTCTCTCGCGGCGGGCCGGGCAGGATGAAACGCCTTGATGACCATGCCGACGGTCGTCTGTCGTTTGTAGTCAGCCTGGTGCCTCGAGCTTCCCGTACGGAGATCGTCGGGTGGTCCGAGGCAGGCAGGCTCAAGATCCGGGTAACCGCGCCGCCGGTGGACGATGCGGCCAACCAGCAACTCGTAACACTCCTGTCAAAGACTCTGGGTGTCAAAAAGGACGATGTGACGATCACGTCGGGTTTCCGTTCTCGCACCAAAACGCTCGCCGTGCCTCCGGGCTGCAAGAATCGTCTTTTAAGCTTTGAGGACATTTGCTAGAATTCCAGCCTTCAAAAGCGTGTGTGCGTTCTCGAACGCGTCGTGTCGAACCATCGACCCGAAAAAATTCAGCACCACGAACCTGATCGTTGAAACGGAGGCGAAGTGAAAGATCTTTATGACAAGATCCAGACCGCCACACAATACGTGACGGAGCGTGTTTCCGCGCCTCTCCTGCAAGGGCACCGCCGTTTTGCCATCGTTCTCGGGACCGGTCTGGGGGGGGCTGCAGAGTTTATTGAGGTCGAAGCCACCATCCCCTACGAGGAGATCCCGCATTTTGCCAACGCGACGGGTCTGGGGCATGCGGGCAAGTTGATCGTTGGCAAGCTGGGTGGCAAAGACGTCATCGCCATGCAGGGGCGGCTGCACTACTACGAGGGACACTCGATGAAGGACGTCACGTTCCCCCTGCGTGTGATGCGCTCGCTCGGAGCGGACGAGCTGATCATCTCGAGCGCTGTGGGGGCGATGGATCCACACCTCGACCGGGGCGATATCGTGGTGTTGACGGATCACATCAACCTGATGGGCGACAACCCGCTGATCGGGTGGAACGATGACCGGCTGGGCGACCGTTTTCCCGATATGGCGGAGCCGTATTCAGTGGAGCGCCGTGAGGTGCTCGAGAAGATCGCGCTGGAAAAACAGATTACCGTCCGGCGAGCCGTTCTCGCCGCCGTGGCCGGTCCCAACCTGGAGACGGCTGCGGAGTACAGGTTTCTGCGGCGTATCGGGGCTGATGTCGTCGGGATGTCGACCGTCCCCGAAGTCATCGTGGCGGTGCATGGCGGGATGAAAGTCCTCGCGCTCTCGGTCGTCACGGATCTTTGCCCTGCGGACAACCTGCAGCCGGCGAACATCAAGGAGATCATCGAGACGGCGGAGTCAACTGCGCCGAGGCTTATCGAGTTGGTAACGGAGTACCTGAAGAGGATGTGATGGCGGACCGTTTCAAATCAATAGCAAGACCGGACGCGGTCCCCGCAGTCGAGACCGAAATCGTCGACTTCTGGGATCGCACACGTGCCTTCGAGCGAAGCGTCGAGCGTCGCGAGGGAGGGGAGCGCTTTGTTTTCTATGAGGGCCCGCCCACGGCAAACGGCAAGCCGGGCGTTCATCACGTGCTCGCTCGTCTCTGCAAAGACACGATATGTCGCTACAAGACCATGCGTGGATACCACGTCGTCCGCAAGGGGGGCTGGGACACACACGGTTTGCCGGTGGAGATCGAAGTCGAGAAGCAGCTTGGTATCGCGAGCAAGGACGCGATCGAGGAATATGGTATCGACAAGTTCAACGAGAAGTGTCGCGAGAGCGTTTTCAAATACGAAAAAGACTGGGTGATGTTCACGAAGCGGATCGGGTACTGGCTCGACATGGAGAATCCGTACGTGACCTACACCAACGAGTACATCGAGAGCGTCTGGTGGATGCTCAAGGAGTTCTGGAAGAAGGACCTGCTTTTCGAAGGGCACAAGATCGTTGCCTATTGTCCGCGGTGTGAGACAACACTAAGCAGCCACGAGGTGAGCCTCGGTTATCGCGACGTGTCCGACCCATCCATTTTCATCAAGTTCAAGGCCGCGGACAACGACGATCGTTTTTTGGTCTGGACGACGACGCCCTGGACACTCGTGTCCAACTCGGGTCTTGCCGTTGGGCGCGAACACGACTATGTGCGCGTTGCCCACAACGGCGAGAAACTGATTCTCGCCGAAGCGCTGGTCAGTGTTCTCGATGGTGAATACGAGGTGCTGGACAAGTTCAAAGGTGAGGAGTTGGTCGGCAGGCGCTACGAGCCGCTTTTCGATTTCTTCAAAGACGAGGAGAACGGGTTCGTGGTCGTCGGCGGTGATTTCGTCAGCCTCAAAGACGGTACCGGAATCGTACACATTGCTCCGGCGTTTGGTGAAGACGACTACCAGCTCCATTTGACCGAAGGTCTCCCCATCATCCAGCCGATTACGCCGAGCGGTACCTTTACCGATGATGTCGAACCATGGGCGGGTAAATGGCTCAAGGATGCCGATCCCCTCATCACGAAGTCGCTGAAGGAGGCGGGCAAGCTCTACAAGAGCCAGACGTACAAACACTCCTATCCGTTTTGCTGGCGTTGTCAGACACCGCTGATCTACTACGCCCGGCGATCGTGGTACGTCCGCACAACCGCGTTCAAGGATCAGATGATCGAGGCCAATCGCAAAATCCACTGGGTGCCCAAAGAGGTCGGCGAGCACCGGTTCGGCAACTGGCTGGAGAACAACGTGGATTGGGCGTTGAGCCGCGAGCGCTACTGGGGGACGCCGCTTCCCATATGGGTGTGCGAAGCGTGTGAGAGAAATCACGCGGTCGGCACCATCGCCGAGCTCCGCGAGCTGGGTGAGAACATCCCCGATGATGCGACGCTCGATTTGCACCGGCCGCAAGTCGATGGCTTCGTGCTCGCGTGCCCCGAGTGCGGCGGCAAGATGCGTCGCGTGCCGGAGGTTATCGACGCCTGGTTCGATTCGGGAAGCATGCCGTTTTCGCAGTACCACTATCCGCTGGGCGACGGGGAGTTGTTCGAAGGCCAGTTCCCGGCCGACTTCATCTGCGAAGGCATCGACCAGTCGCGCGGGTGGTTCTACTCGTTGCTCGCGATATCGACATTCCTGAAAGGAGAGAGTTCCTATCGGACGTGTGTGGTAACGGAGCTCATTCTGGACAAAAAGGGACAGAAGATGTCCAAGAGCCGCGGCAACGTCGTCGAGCCGTGGGATGTTCTCAACAAGGAGGGCGCGGACGCGCTCCGTTGGTATCTCATAACGAGCAGCCCACCGTGGCTGCCGACTCGATTCGATCGCAGAGGTGTTGTCGAGTCTTCCCAAAAACTCCTCGGCACGCTCAGAAACGTCTACTCGTTTTTTGCCATGTACGCTTCGCTCGACGACTATCGGGTGAGCGACGATACCGGCGAGCCCAACCTGCTCGACCGGTGGATTCTGTCGAGGTATCACTCAACAGTGGCAGCGGTCCGGCGGCATCTTGACGGCTACGAGATGACGCGCGCCGCCAGGGCGCTTCAGGACTTCGTACTCGAGGAACTGAGCAACTGGTACGTGCGCAGATCGCGCCGGCGGTTCTGGAAAGGTGAGATGGGGCCGGACAAGACGGCGGCCTATCAAACGCTCTACACCGTGCTCAGCGGGACCGTCCGCCTGCTGGCGCCGTTCGTGCCGTTTGTGAGCGAGGAAGTCTACCAGGCGCTCGAGGGCGCCCTGGCGGCTGGCGAGGCCGGGGAGGACCGGAGCGTCCATCTGGAGGATTTCCCCGAGAGCGACGCTACAATGATCGACGCCGATCTCGAAGCGCTCATGGATACCGCTATCCGGGTCGCTTCGCTCGGACGCACCGTTCGAAACGAAGCCGGCATAAAGATCCGCCAGCCGCTTTCCGAGATGCTGATCCGTGATAACGCCGGACGATGCGAGTCGATGCTCGGGCACGACGAGATCCGGTCGATCGTCATCGATGAGCTCCACATCAAGAGGCTCGGGCTCATCGAGGATGTCGGCAGGCACGTATCGTACAAAGCCGTGCCGAACTTTCCCGCGCTGGGAAAGCGGTTTGGCAAGAACGTTCCGGAGGTCGCGGAAAAGATCCGCAGTCTCCCCACGGAATCATTGGAGTTGTTTCAGCAAAACGGCGAGGTGGTTGTGGATACCGCTGCCGGAGAGACGACCCTGGCACGTGACGAGCTCTCGGTCGCCGTCGAGGGGCGGGAGCCCTTTGCGGCCTGGGAGGAGCACGGGATCACCGTCGCGCTCAACCTGGAGATCGATGACGAGTTGCGTACGGAGGGTATCGCCCGCGAGATCGTCAACCGTCTGCAGAACCTGCGCAAGAAAGCCGGCTATGATATCAGCGACCGCATCGACATCTGCTATACGGGTGAGAGGGTGGCCGATGAGGTCTTTGGCCGCGAGGGAGAACTGATACGGGCGGAGACGCTGGCCCGATCCTCGGATAAGGAGTCACCCGGCTGGCCGGAGAGCACCGAACTGGATGTCGAGGGGGAGCGAATCTGTCTCTGGATCCGTCGAGAATCTGATTGACAACGCATAGGGCTGTTAGTATCTTACTGTCGCTTTTGGGCTACCGTCGACTTTCGTTTGTCTCAGGCGGGCGAAGTACTTATGAATAAAAAAGATCTGGAAAAGTTCGAGAAGCTGATCCAGGCGGAGCGGGAGCGGATTATTGCGAAACTCGACTCGATCGAGGAAGCGATCAGCGACCGGTCGGCGGGCCAGGCCAGCGGCTCTCAGGGCTACTCGAACCACATGGCGGACATCGGTAGTGACGCGATGGAGCAGGAACAGGCGTTCTTGCACGCCAGCCAGGGTGCCAATTATCTCGGAGCGCTCGACGACGCGCTCGACAGAATCGAAAAAGGAACTTACGGGGTCTGCGAGGAATGCAGCGGCAAGATCCCAACGAAGCGCATCCAGGCGTTCCTGGCAGCGAAACTCTGTGTAGACTGCAAGTCCAAGCTGGAGAAACTCCAGAGGAGCTAGAGTGGGGTTTCTTCTCCCGGCGTTGGCCGTACTCATACTCGACCAGGTTTCCAAACAAATACTCTGGCAGCTTGGCAAGAACTTCGATTTGGTCGATGGGATCGTGCGGATTACGCTCGTCAAAAACTCGGGCGCTGCCTTCGGGATGCTGCAGGGCGGACGGGTCTTTCTCATCATATCGAGCGTGGTCGCCTCACTGGCCATCATATTCCTCGCTGAGCGGCTCCCGAAAGAGGAGACCACCCGACGCGTATTGTTGGGTATGATTCTCGGCGGTGCGCTTGGCAACCTCGTCGACCGTATCTACCCCGGGCAAGTCATTGACTTTATTGATATGGGACTTGGCACCGCCCGTTGGCCCGTCTACAATTTTGCCGATGCCGCCGTCACCGTTGGCGGGCTCCTCCTGATCCTTAGTTTCTCGCGCACGCGTGGCCAACAAGAAGAATAATACCGTAGAACTCATTGTTGGAGAAGAAGATAGTGATCTTCGCCTCGACGTGTTCTGTGCCGCAAAGATCGATTCCCTGTCCAGAAACCAAATCCAGAAGGTCAACAAAAGCGGAGGCATAGCTGTGGACGGAGTGAGCCGTCCCGATCGCTATGCACTCAGCGCCGGCGAGGTGGTCACCGTTGCGATGCCCGTTCCTGATATCGCGGCCGCCCCGGTGCCGCAGGACATACCATTAAGCGTTGTCTACGAGGACGACGATATCCTGGTTATCAACAAGCACGCCGGCATCGTGGTTCACCCCGCTCACGGCCATCGGGAGGGCACCGTGGTTAACGCGGTGCTTGGCAGAGGCAGTGCTTTGTCAACGCTGGGGGGCACGGAGCGCCCGGGTGTCGTCCACCGTCTGGACAAAGACACGTCGGGTCTTATGGTGCTGGCGAAAAGCGACGTGGCCTACAAGGGACTCAGCGAACAGATCAAGAACCGGCATATCAAAAAGACCTACCACGCAATCGCCTGGGGCAACCTGGGTCTCGAGGAGCAGATGATCGATGCGCCGATCGGGCGGCATCCCGTCCACCGCCAGAAGATGACCGTCGATCGCAACCGCGGTCGCGAGGCACTCACAAACGTCTTAGTGGTAGACAGCTTCGAGTATTTCGACTATATTCGTGTGACTACCCTGACGGGACGAACGCATCAAATCCGCGTGCACCTTGCACATATATCTCACCCGATTCTTGGTGACCCGGTTTATGGAGGACAGCGAAGACGCGGACTGCAGTCGAACAAGCGGACGAGGGATCACGTCTCGGCACTCCTCAAGAATATGCCCCGTCAGGCGCTGCATGCTTCGAAGCTCGCGTTTGAGCATCCGGTAGCGGGTCAGATGTTGAGTTTCAAAACAGCACTGCCCAGAGACATGTGGCTTGTACTTGAATCACTTAATAGCTAGAGATGAAGGAGGCAAGACGTTGAAATTCAAGCGACGTGACGTGGACGACGCGGTTGTTGTGGATGTGAAAGGCCAGCTGACTGGAGGCCCAGAGGCCGAGACGTTCAGAGATCTTTTCAGATCCATCATTGCCGACGGAAAGAAAAACGTAATCGTCAACCTCAAGGATGTCGAGTGGATTTCAAGCACCGGGATCGGCATCATGATCAGAGGTTACAAAACGGTTCGTGAGGCCGATGGTCATTTCATTCTGGTACACGTGGGGGATCGGACGCGACAGATTTTCAACGTGTTGCGACTTTACGATATCTTTATGATCCTCGAGACGGAAGAGCAGGCTCTCGAGTTCATTGCAAACCCGACGAGTTAGCGCGAGCCGACCGCACGCCGTACATTTCAGATGGATTTTTTGGGTGCGGAATCGCCCGTTATATCAAGGAGGCACTAAATTGAAGATCAACCAGAAAGAGCTCTACGGTGCGGTGATTCTCGAGCTGAACGGAAAGCTGACGGGCGGACCAGAGGCGGAGACTTTTCGAAACCTCTTTAAGAGCCTGATGGATGATGGCAAGAAGAACATCATTGTGAATCTCAAGAAAGTCGACTGGATCAACAGTACCGGTCTCGGTATTCTTATTGCGGGGTACACTTCCGTTCGCAAGGGCGGCGGGGACCTCGTCCTCTGTAATGTCGGTGACAGAATCGATAGCATCCTCTATGTGACGAAGCTCAATCTTCTCTTCCAGGCGTTCGAGAGCGAAGAGAAAGCGGCTGAGCATTTCAAGAAAAGTCCTGCGTAGTCCATACAAGCCCCGGTGGTACTGTAAAAATGGCCAGTCGCCGCGACAAAATGGAGTTGGTAATCCCCAGCGACTTCCGTTACCTGGGCGCTGTGGATGCAGCCGTGCAGGACCTGGCGCGCGAGCTTTCCTGTGCCCAAAGGTGGATAAACGACTTTAGCGCCGCCCTTATCGAGGCCTGCTCCAACGCAATCGAGCACGGCAACAAGCTGTCCAAGGAAAAGACGGTCCGTGTGGTCATCCGCTTGAACGGGCGGCAGATCGTTGCGCGCGTCCACGATCAGGGCGGCGGTTTCGATCACGCCACGTATCTCTCCGAGACAACCCCACCCGATCCCCTCAGCGAGCGCGGTCGTGGTATATTGATCATGAGGGCGTTTACCGATCAGGTGAGCTACTCGATCAGTCCTGGCGGGGGTCTGTGCCTCGAACTCGTCAAGGGCTGTGATTCGGATAAGGCTTCCTCACAGGATGAGGAATAGCCTTCCCGGGGCCTGCCGCCTTCGAGAGGGAACCTTTCGGTTCTCCAACACGTATTAAGACTGAAAAACCACTCGGAATCGCCTTGTCCCCTGGAGTTTGCGTGAGATGAGTGTGTCCTACACACTGCTTTCGGTTTTCTATCTTGCCTGCGGCGCATTCATCTTCCTGCTGGGTCTCACCATTCTGCGTTCCGGCCGCAGCAGTTCGCCCACCCGCGCAACAGCGCTGATGCTGTTCTTTGCGGGCGTTGGTCCCATCCTGAGCGCGACGAGCATCATCCTTCAGAGTACGCTTAGGGAAGATGCCGTTGTCTATCGGTCGATGGTACACTTCGAATACCTCTGGGAATTCTACTTCCCGTCCCTTCTGCTTTTTGCCCTGACGTATCCCCGCGAGCACCGGTTTGCGCCGCCCTTCGTGGTGCTGGGCCTGATCCTGTTTGCGCCGTATATCGCTCACCTGGTGACGATCATGGCGGGCAGCAGCTTCTCGAAGACGTTTGCCGATCTGTCGAAGAACCTTCCTCTGGACCGCGAGGTGTCACTCGGTGAGAGGACGATCCAACTGGGGGGGATCGGGGGATTCCTGTCGACGATAATGACAGCGATCGTCAAGCTTCATAAGCAGGCGTTTTTGCTCGTGAATATCGTGTATGGGACCATCGCTTTGTATCTGCTTTCTCGCAGTCAGCGGACCCATATCAACCCGCGTATCACCGGTCAGCTCCGAACCGTTCTCATCGGCATCACGGTGAGCATTGTTGGTTATGTGCTCGCGAAGATAATTCCAAGGGTAGCCGGCGAGGGCTCGGGAGATCTCAGTCTGGCGTTGATCAATTTCTCTCTGGTCGCGGGAGGTGGATCGGTCGCGTATGCTATTGTCAAACAACAGTTTCTGGGCATACGTTATATCGCGCGAAAGAGCATACTCTACGCCGCCGCCGCCGTCTTGTTCGCCGTGGTGTATCTGACCGTGGTGAAACCGGTGAGTGATTTTTTTGGACAGTACAGTGAGGTCGGCACAGAGGCCTTTGAAACGGGGTTTATCATTGTGGCGATCATTATCTTCCAGCCCGTTCTCTTCAGAACAGAGGAGGTGCTCGAACAGCTGCTCCTCAAGGGTAAGGATGACATTCAGAAGAAGTTCAAGGATCTGGCGGGTGAGATCTCCGTGGTGGCGACGGAGGAAGAACTCGAGTCGCGGCTCGAGAGAGGCTTCCACGATATTCTGGATGCCGGTTCGGTCAGCCTGCATCTCGACCCCGATGAGCCGCGGTTCCAGCGTCTCGTGCCGGTGCTCGGGCCGATCGGTGATCCGATCACCCGTGACGAGCTTCTGTCGCTGGGCGAGAAGGGACAACTCGCGGGTGTAGAGGAGGAAGTTGACAGCGGTAAATCCAGATGGCCGTCGAGAAAACGATCGGCAAAAGGGGCCGCCCTGGCGCGGGCGCTTGCCGCGACCGATGAAGTGCTTGTTCCCATCATGAAGGAGCGTGTCTTCGTGGGGTATATTGCGCTCGGTGAAAAAACGTACGGTCTCAAATACAGCGCCGGAGAGCTGTCGCTTCTCTCCGCGATGTCCAACCAGATTGGCGTTGCGCTCGACAACATCCGTTTGGTACGCGAAAACGTCGAGAAAAAGGTCCTGGAGGGTGAGCTCGAGATCGCGCGCCGTGTTCAGGTGCGTCTGCTGCCGTCGGATGCACCCGTCATCAAGGGGTATCAACTGAGTGCCTCGACGGTTCCGAGCCGGTATGTCGGCGGGGATTTCTATGACTTCGAGCTGGTTGACGACAACCACCTCGTTGTCGTCGTTGCGGATGTGTCGGGCAAGGGGATCCCCGCTTCACTGCTGATGGCCACCCTTCACGCGGCTGTCAACTCCAATAGTGATGTCAGAGACAAGCCGGCGTTGATGCTCCAGCGCGTCAACAACCTGTTGTACAACCGGACATCCGCCGAGGAGTTCGCCACGGTGTTTTACGGGGTCGTCGACCTGGCCAGCGGGTCGCTACGATATGCGAATGCCGGTCACGAGTTTCCCTACGTTGTGTCGCACGACGGCGTGCGGCGGTTGGATGGGAGTGGTCTTGTGCTAGGCGCTCTGGAAGGGATCCCGTACGAGGAGGAGAACGGCACGATACCCGCCGGAGGCTCGCTGGTTCTTTTCACGGACGGCGTGACCGACGCGACAACCGCCGGTGGCGAGAGGTTCGGGCAGGAGAGGTTATGCGGCGTGCTGGAGTCGAACGGCGGGCGGGATTCATCGTTTCTATGCGCCATGTTGCTCGATACGGTCCAGCAGTTCTCCCGCGACGGTGAGTACCAGGACGACCTGACGCTCGTCGTACTACACCGGGACTAGATGATGAAGAGAATTCTGGCGATAGATTCGGGCGAGCGGCGGGTCGGGCTCGCCGTTAGCGACGAGTTGCAGATCACGGCGCAGGGGATCGATACGTTTGACAAAAAAGGTGGGACGGATTTCTTTGGCCACGTGTCCGCTTTGCTTTCAGAGCTCGATGTGGAAGAAATCGTGGTGGGTGATCCCGTACACCTCTCTGGAGATGTGGGCGAATCGGCGGATAGAGCGCGGTCGCTGGCCGGGGAATTGCAGCGACGGTTCGATGTCAAGGTGACGCTGTGGGACGAGCGGTTTTCGAGCGAGGAAGCCAAACGTACCCTCAGGGGGGCCAGGGCGAAGAAGGGAACCGTGGACAAGCTCGCAGCCATCATCATTCTTCAGAGCTATCTTGATTTTCGGGGAAGGAGCTCATGAGGCGCAATCTGGTATGGGTAGTTGCGGGACTCGCGATCGTGGTCGGGATGCTGTCCTTCGTGTTTGTGACCGTTGCGGTCTATCAACGGCCTGCCCCGGGAGACCCTGTTCTGTTTACCGTCCGGAGCGGCGAGTCATTCTCTAGGATCCGGGACCGGCTGGCGGGTGCCGGACTGATCCAGCACCCCCGCGCCGTCGGGCTCTACGCGTTGCTCCGGCGCTACGACCGCCGCGTGAAGACCGGAACATACCACTTCACACCCGGTGAGCGCCCGAAGGATATTGTGTCGGCGCTCGTTCGTGGCGATGTCTACAAGGTGAGTGTCACCATTCCCGAAGGGTTTATGCATAGTCAGATAGCCGGCGTGCTGGGTTCGATTGCCAGCGTTGATTCGACCCTTTTCACCCTCCTGTTGACGGACGAGAGTCTGATGGAGGAGTTCGATGCCGCCGGTCCGTCTCTCGAGGGCTATCTGTTTCCGGATACGTACGTGATTCCCTGGGGTCTCGCCGCGCGAGAGGTCACAAGGATCATGGTGGCGCGGCTGGGCGAGGTTTTCGACGACGCGATGCTCGCCAGAGCGGCGGAAATCAACCTGACCCGCCACGAGGTGATCACGCTCGCGTCGGTCATCGAGGCGGAGACCCGGCTCAGCGAGGAGCGGCCGCTCGTGTCGGCCGTCTACCACAACCGGTTGCGGCGGGGAATGCGTCTCGAAGCCGATCCGACGGTGGCTTACGCGATGGGCGGTTATAAGGGACGGCTCTTTTACCGGGATCTCGAGATCGATTCACCGTATAATACGTACAAACACGAGGGTTTGCCACCCGGCCCGATCTGCAGCCCGGGGAAGGCGTCGATCATGGCGGCGCTCTATCCCGATTCGACCTCGCACGCGATGTACTTCGTCGCGGAGGGTGACGGTGGGCACATTTTTTCAGAGACGCTCAAGGAGCATCTCGCCGCGGTCAGAAGGGTCAGAAGGGCGCGATCCTCGCACCCGTGAGCGAGGCGCCCGCGACCGGTCAGGAACGATATCAATGAGCAAAAGTCAAATACCCGCCGACCTGGAGCCTCCCTACAAGGCGCTTAGGGACGTGTTGTCCCGGCACGGCTCGATGGTGATCGCGTACTCGGGCGGTGTCGATTCCGGTTTGCTGGCGTACGTGGCGAGAGATGTCCTCCGGGACCGCATGATCGCGGTCATCGGCCAGTCGCCGTCGCTTCCCGGGCGCGAGAAGAGCGCAGCGCTGGAGTTTCTCACCCGCCACGGTATCCCGTATCGGACGATCGATACACACGAGCTGGCCGCCGACGGCTATCGCAGAAACAACCCGGATCGGTGTTACTTCTGCAAAGCAGAGTTGTTCGAGCGGTTGGGGGCCGTGGCCGCCGATGAGGGGTTTGGCCATATCGCCCACGGAGCGAACACGGATGATCTGGGCGATTACCGGCCCGGGTCCCGGGCGGCGGAGGAACAGGGTGTTGTGGCGCCGCTGGTCGAGGTCGGCCTGGACAAAAAGACAATCCGTCGTCTGGCGCAGGTGCTCGGGCTCTCGTTGTGGGACAAGCCCGCCGCGCCCTGTCTGGCCTCGCGGATCCCGTATTTCGAAGAGGTGACCCGCGAGAAGCTCGCCCGGATCGAGGCCGCGGAGGTTGTTCTCAAGGATCTTGGATTTGCGGTGTGCCGGGTCCGACATCACGGACTCGAGGCGCGGATCGAAATCCCGGCGGAGGAACACGAACGGATCCTGAACCGGGAGGTGTGGGTGAGGGTTGTTGTGGGGTTGGAGGAGGCCGGGTTCCGATCCGTCGTGCTGGAAGAGGATGGTTTTCGGAGCGGCCGGCTAAACGACGGTGTAAAAGGAGGAGTCGTCGAGACCTAACTGCATAAGATTCAATTGACAGACGCACCTGTTGGCGCTTCAATAGAAACCCGAGGAGGACAGCGAGTCATGGTTGTGAAACAAGGTAACACGTTTCAATTCAAGTGGAAGCTGCTATTGGCCGGTTTGGCTGCGATTCTGGTCGGATACGTGTTGCTGGCCATGAACGATATCACGTTCGCTCCGATTCTGCTCGTCGTCGGGTACTGTGTCCTGGTACCGCTGGCATTCCTCTAAGGACTTCTGAAATGGGCGAATAGCTCAGTTGGGAGAGCGCCTGCCTTACACGCAGGAGGTCACAGGTTCAAGCCCTGTTTCGCCCACCACTACCCCCCCCACGTCCATCACCGCGACCCAATGCCCCGCGACCGAGCCCTCCCGGAGGTTGCGTACGGGGTCGCTGACCGACCCCGTACGGCTGGTACACGCCGTACCCGAAAAGCGTCTGGAAAGGTACTGAGAATCGCGGAAAACCGCGGGTTTAACACCGAATTGACCGTTGACAGAGCCCTCGTTTTTGTGATACAATACCCACCTGTCGAGTAAGGCGTGAAAATGCCATAGGTGGAAGAAGATGTCCCCTGACTTCTTTCCGTTCCCTGGGTGACGGTGTCACCCGGCTAAGAGTGCATTGATTCCAAACTTTTTGGAGGTGTACGAATGTTTAAGGGTAAACTGGCTGTTCTGTGTCTGGTAGCCGCGCTAGTCGTGGTGAGCAGCACAGCCTACGCGGGGATTGTTGACCCGTGCAACTCCACAGCGACCATCGTTCTGTCGGGCGCGCCGGGTTTGCCGGTGACGCTGCCTGCCTGTCCGGCCGGTGACGGCGGAACGCTGATTTCGCAGGGATGGTACATCTCTCTGACGATCATGGATGGTTTGACACCGCCGAACGGCATTGCAAACATCCCCCCGTCAGATTTCTGGATGGACGACTGCGATCCGGTTAACCAGTTGATCGTCCTCTGTGGTGGTTCCGCTTCGTCAGGTGCAGATTCTCTGACCAACGCGCTTGGCATGACGACCATGTCGAACACGCAACTGGCGGCGAGCACGCTGGACGGGTTGACTACGGGACCCCCGGTTGGCGGCACTGCCCGATGCAGCGATGGTGTGATCATCATCGTTCAGGGCGAGATCCTCGAGGATCAGGCGACGAGTTGCACGACGAAGATGTGTTACCCGATCAACGTCCGTAGTTTCGATCTAACGGGTGACGGAAACATCACTTCTGCTGACCTGTCGACGTTCGCCATTGGGTACGTAGGCGGAGCGGGCCATTTCAACCCGTGTATCGACTACGACGGCAGCGGTACGGCGAACCTGCCGGACTTGACGACTTTCGCGCTCCACTTCGGTCCTCCGGGACACACGTGCAACTAGAGTAGGGACGCGTTTTGTCGTAAAAGCTCAGGTGTGTCGGCAGAGATTTTGCTTGATCCACGTTGGGAGCCGGGCGTAGGTTGAAAGACACGTCAGTCTCCCGGCACCAGGTCGATAGGCAACCGGGGTTTGTTATGGAGATCTGGTTCAGGTGAAAGACAGAATTGTGAGCTGGATGAGCCCCCCTCGGGTTCATTCAGCGGCGGTTCATCCAGCTCAGAGATTTAACAGGGTCCATAGGCCTTGAAGGAGGTAACGAATGAAGAGGTTACTGCTAATTAGTTTGGTCGCGCTATGCTGGGCTAGCACAGCGTTCGCGGTGGCGGGATCCATCGGGGTCTTCGCGGATCGAAACGGGGCTAGTTGTGCCATCCTGAATAATGGTACCAGCGGAGATGACGTGTGGATCGTCCACACGGGTAGCAGTGAGACGACGGGTTCGGCGTGGATCGCAACGATTCCGTCCTGCGCTGGTTTTGTCCATCTCGTCGATCTTCCACAGTTCACTGTCGCCATTGGCAACTCGCAGATTGGTGTCTCAGTAGGATACGGCGACTGCCTGGCGACGGGCTCTATTGCTGTGACGCAGTTGTTTATCACTCGGGTGACCCCGGCGGTTGGGTGCTGTCTATTCACAGTCGGGCCACACCCCGATTTGCTCGACCCGGGTACCGGCCTGCCGTACACGACACC
>CBDVBZ010000065.1:0-19454 GCA_965372355.1 uncultured bacterium
TGTGGCGAATGCCAAATGTTTTCGCCACCTCGTTGGACAACTCTCCGTGCGCGATCAAATCGAGAAGGTAGATGTCGACATCGTCGTCCTGGAAATCCCAATCCTCCTCCAATCGTCTTTTGACGATGGCACTCGCGCCGCAACGCGTGCTGTGTTTGAAGATCACAACAGGGGTGTCGTGTGATTGTTGGATGAGAGTCCGCAGATCTCCGCTAGTTTGCAAGTCTCGCCATTCAAGCATAAGTCTAATTTCTCCAACGGGCTTGCTCGTTCTGAGTCGGCCGCAAGGCGCAATACTCGCAGCCGCAAACGCTTCTGCCCGAGCCGGTCTACGAGAGTCCCTCAGGCCGCATGGCCTTGTCGGCGGCCCTGCCGTGGCGCTTTACGATCTCGGGGAACGCCTCGATGTCATCGAGTGATGTGCGAAAGTTGACGATACAACCGCGAAGCAGAAACCTGCCGTCGATCACGGCGTTCGAGAAAAACAACTCACCACTTCGGTTGAGCCGGGCGAGTATGGCCTCGTTCAGCTCGTTGAGATACTGTTCGACATCCTCGGAACCCGGCGACAGATCCGAAGGCACATAGCGAAACGTCGCAATGCTCAAGCTCTGTGTGAAGGCCTCGAACTCCGGATCGGCATCTGCCAGACGGTACATCTCTTTTGAGAGTGCGATATCGTCGGCGATCATTCTGGCGCAGCCCTCGCGGCCGGCGTGTCGGATACCCAGCCAGGTTTTTAGCGCGCGGAACCCACGCGAGTTCTGAAGACCATACTCGTAGAAGTTGGTTTCGGGCTCGTCCTCGGATTCGAAGCGGTAGTAGGAAGGCTTGTAGCTAAACGTGTTGGTCAGCGCATCGGGGTCGCGCACCAGCACGCAACCCGCCTCCAACGGGGAATAGAGCCACTTGTGCGGATCAATCGCGACGGAATCGGCCTCGCCGAGGCTCTTGAGATCGGGTGGAGCATCGGGCAGCATGGCTGCGAACGCCCCGTAGGCGCCGTCGACATGCAGCCACACATCGTGCTCGCGGGCGATAGCCGCCATGTCGGCGAGTGGGTCGATGGTACCCGTGCTCACTGTGCCCGCGGTGCCAACCATCATGAACGGATGATCCCCCCGCCGCCGGTCGTCCTCGATCTGCTTGCCGAGGGACTTGATGTCGGCGCGGAGTTTGCCGTCGATCGGGATCGTCCGGATTGCGTTGGTGCCGTGACCGAAGAGACTCATCGCTTTCTGAATCCATGTATGGGTCTCGCTGGTCGCATAGACGAGCAAACGGCCATCGGTCTTTGCGATCCCGTGCTCGCGGATGTCCCGGGAGGCCCGCCGCGCGGCGAGAAAACAAATGAAATTGGCCACGTTGCCGCCACTGACGAAGATCCCCGACCCGCTCGTCGGAAAGCCGATCATCTCGGCGATCCAGCGAACACACTGCTTCTCGATCTCGCTGGCAACGGCGGAGAGCTTCCACGCTCCGACGTTCGGGTTGACGGATGCGGCAAGCAGATCCGCAAGGGCCCCGATGGGCGCCGCGGACGACGTGATGTATCCGTAGAAACGCGGGTGCCCGATAAAGAGCGAATGGTCGAAGAAAAGCGGCACAAACTCTTCGATGAGCTTCGCCGCGTCGGTCCCATGCTGTGGTAGTTTCCCGGGAAGCAGCTTGCGGACGTCGCTGGGTTTCTCTTCACGGCCGACCGGGCGCTGACGCAGTGAACGCATGAGTTCGGCAATCTCATCGACAAGCCTGTGGCCGACCTCGCGGAACTCATCCGGACCCATCTCAATGGGCGCCCGGCGATTGCGAAGCGATTCTTTGTTGTCGGCACCCATTAAGATCTCCCTACTACCAAAGCGAGGATGTAATCGTGTTCGCGGCGAGTTCCGCAGACGCCGCCTGTCCTGGAAGGCCGCTGACCTCTAGACGGCCTTATCGGACCTGAGCGGGAGGGCAACAGCGTCCCATCGCCCCGACGAGTACGCTCACCTCGCGTGCACGGTGCGGCGCATGATGGGGCGTGTTCTGGATCGCCGCGCGACTTCCTTGAAGCCCGCCCTGCGAAACGCCGACGGAATCCCCGTCCACACAAACGGATCGGGTGTCTTCGCCATCGTCGGTTCGACCGGGTAACCCTCGACGATTCTGGCGCCTTGTTTCGCCGCAAAGTCGACGGCGGCCTTGATCAATCGCGCCGATACACCTTTGCGCCGGTAAGGCTTCGAGACAAAGAGGCAGGAGATCGACCATACGGGCCGGTCATCCACGGGTTTGAGCACTCGCGATCGTTCGAGCGCCGAGTACGCGCTCCGCGGCGCGACCGCGCACCAGCCGATGGGTTCCCGTCCGCTGTATGCCATAACGCCCGGCAACTTACCCGATGTGACGAGCTTTTTGAGAGCGCGTTTATTTCCCGACCCCTTGCCCGCGACCCAGTCTTTGGGGCTCAGCCGCCATACCATACACCAGCAGCCGCCGCACGCGCCGCGTTCGCCGAACAGTTTCTCGACATCCGGCCAGCGGGATGGTGTGGCGGTCTTGAAATCGAGACGGGATAAGGCGAATCTCCGCGCGGTCATTGTGGATACTTCGAGTTTGTATCGCTCAAGGGCCCCAGGTGCTGCTCGAAGAAGCGGGTCAGTCGCTTAAAGAGATGTTTCCGTGCGGTGTTGCCGTCAATACCATGGGTCTTGCCGGGATAAAGCATCAACTCGAAGTCCTTGCCGTTGTCGATGAGCGCCTCGATCATCTGCATCGTGTTTTGCATGTGCACGTTGTCGTCGGCGGAGCCGTGGATAAGAAGCAGCGGCGCTTCGAGGCCGTCCACGAAATTGATCGGCGAGCCGTCCTCGTATCCTTCCTCGTTGTCCTCCGGGCGCGCCATATAGCGTTCCGTATAGATCGTATCGTAATAGCGCCAATCCGCCAGCGCGGCCACCGCCGCTCCCGCCGCAAAAATGCCGGGCTCCTTGAACATGGCAAGGCAGGTCATGTAGCCGCCGTAGCTCCATCCCCAGATACCGATGCGCGCCGAGTCGACGTATGGCAGCGATTTGAGGTGCTCGACACCGGTGATCTGATCGGCGAGCTCGAGATTGCCGAGACTCTTGTGGACCGGGTCCTCCCATTCCGCACCCTTACCGTACGAACCCCGGTTATCCAGACTGAAGATGATGTAGCCGTTCTGGGCCATCATGGAGTGCCAGAGGTAACGGGTGCCGTCCCATCGGTTGCGAACGACCTGTGCGTGCGGTCCGCCGTACACGTAGATGATCACCGGGTATTTCTCCCCGGGATCGAAGTGCGGTGGTTTGACCATCGAGCACTGAAACTCGAGTCCATCCCGCGACACGATCGTAAAGAACTCCTTGGCGGGCAGCTCGTATTCGGTGATGTCCGCCTCGCTGCTGTCGTGCAGCGTGAACAGAAGTTTGCCCAAGGCATCGTGTATCGATATCACGGGCGGTGTCGATGCATTCGAGAACCGGTCGATGTAGTACTTGTGGTTGGGCGAGAACGTGACGCCGTGCGTGCCGTCCCGCGTCGACAGCTGTCGAAAGCCCTCTCCATTGTCACCGATGCGGTAGAGATGCCGTTCGAGAAACGATTTCTCCAGCGCCGTGAAGTACACGTGACCGCGTTTCTCATCGATGTCGTTGAGTGCGGAGACCTCCCACAAGCCTGTGGTCAGTTGTTTCTCCATCGTGCCGTCGTTCTTGAAGACATACAGATGCGTATTGCCGTCGCGGTTGGATGCCCAGACAAACTTTTCCCTCGTTTCGTAATAGTGTTTCATGTAGTTGACTTCGATCCAGGTGTCCCGGGTCTCCTTGAAAAGCTCGCGAACATGCCCGGTCGATGCATCGGCGAACAGCAGTCGCAGTTCATCCTGGTTGCGGTTGAGCGTTTCCAGGGCGACGTGACGGCTGTCACCCAGCCAGTACACCCGTGCGAGGTAGGAATCATCACTCGTGTCGACATCGAGCCATACGGTCTCGCCGGTTTCGAGATGATAGACGGCGATACGGACCAGCGGGTTGGGTGAACCGGCCTTTGGATAGCGCTGCATCTCCACTGTGTTGTAGACGCCGGAGAAATCGACGATCGGAAACGTCTCGACGGGGCTTTCATCGAATTGGAGATAGGCGATGGTACGGCTATCGGGGGACCACCAGTACGCCTGCACGTTGCCGCGCGTAAAAAGCTCTTCCATATAAACCCAGTCGAGAACGCCGTTGAGGATCGAGTCGTTGCCCGTTGTCGTGAGCTGGACCTCGTGGCCGTACTCAAGATCCATCGCCCAGATGTCGTGGTCACGCGTAAACGCGATCGACTTGCCATCGGGCGAAAAGGTGACGTTTGTCTCGGCGATGTCCGATTGGGTTCGGCGGACGACGGCTCCGGTCGCGGCATCGAACGTGAAGATCTCCCCCTTGAAGCGAAAGACGGCGAGCTGCCGCTCCTCCGCCCAGGCGTATGAGCGGAACGTGAACTTGGTGTCGTCGCTGGTGCGCAGATCCTCCGGCACCGGAATCGTATCGAGGATACAGAGTGTCTCGCGTTTGCCGTCACGCACGCGGGCCGCCATGAGGCGGGTCTGTTTGGACTCGCCCTCACCTTCATCGAAGAGGTACGACACCCGGCGGCTGTCGGGCATCCAGCGAAGCGCCCTCGGCGCCCTGCCGGTCAGGGGGGGACTCGCGTAGATGGCCTCGATGGTGAGGCGCTTCTCGCCCAGCGGGCGGTCGATGGTCTCGTCGGTCTGGGAGGCGGTGGCCGACCGGCCGACACCGGTGGCCGGTGGGGTCGTGGCCGGCCGCGACCCGGCATCTCCCACCGGCCCGAACCCGATGGCCGCGGCTACGACGACGCCCACCAATCCAGTCTTCAATGTCGTGCGCATCGATCTCCTCCAGGGTAGGTCTAGGGAAAGCACCATCTTAACACGCCGGGTGGTCTTGCGAAACTGAATAATCGCATATGCTTATGGACTCGGGTGTCCGCGACTTTGCCCTTGAAATCCGGCATCCAAACCGTCAGAATGGTACGCTGAGTATGGGAAGGGTGGCCGCTGGCTACACGAATCGCCTACCTGTTCCACCGGCGACGCCGGCCGAGACGGGTTATCTAATGTAGGGTTTCATAGTGCAATGCTGGCCCCGCGCCGCAAAGGCCCGGCGGGGCCCCTGTTACCCCGCGGCAAATCATGGAAACAAGACCGACGAGTTTCTCGTATAAGTACCATTACTCCCATTCTAACTGTTCTCCCCAGGAGGTGTCATTAGTATGCGCAAGCTGAGTATTCTTGCCAGCCTGTTGCTGGTGCTGGCGTTGACCTCGAGCTACACGGTTGTGGCCGCGCCATCGAGCACCGGAAACGACCCGGTAGTCGTCGCCGGCGGCGACAAGGGCGACAACGACAACGGTAAGGGCGACAACGACAACGGCGAGGAAGCCAAGGAGTCTTCCAAGTCCCGTAGCTACCGCGACAAACTGGATTCGCGGGGCAAGCCCAGGGCAAAGCCCAAATCAAAGACGAAGGACAAGTACAAGCCCTGGAAAGAGGTGACGAAGGACGCCGAGTTGAAGGAAGGCCTCATTGACACGTACATCAAGGACGAGAAAGTCTATTTCGCCATCAAGGAAGACCAGTTGGACCAGCCCATGGCGATGTTCATGAGCCTGTCCAAGGGTATCGGTGCGCGTTTCATCCTCGGCGGGCTGCCGCTCGCTCCCACGGTAATGTTCGACTTCCACCGCGAGAAGGACCACATCCAGGTCCGGATGCTCAACACGCGGTTCCGTGCTGAGGATGATCCCGCGCTCAAGGAGTCGATCGATCTCACGTTTGGCAACTCGATCCTCTTCAGCCTGCCGATCAAGAGCGAAGAGAAGTGCAAGGACAAGTGCGAGGACGAGTGCAAGTGCGGGAAGGTTCTCATCGAGATGAACAAGGTCTTTCTCTCAGACATCTCCGACGTGGGTTTCCGTCTCCATATGGTGCTCCAGAAGCCGGTGAGGATGGATGCCAAGAAGGGTTTTTATCGCAAGGTCAAGGTGTTCCCGGAGAATATCGAGATCGAGTCGATTCTCACGTTCTCGCCCGGTGACCGCCGTGGTTTGAAACTGCCGCAGGTGCCGGACGAACGCTATATCGAGATCGGTGTCGCCTACAGCATTCACATGCTGCCGGAAGAGCCGATGAAGCCGCGTCGCGCCGATGACCGTGTCGGCTACTTCATGACGCCGTACAAGGATTTCTCGAAGGACACGTACGAAGACTTCTTCGTCCACAACATCAATCGTTGGAGACTGGAGAAGCAAGATCCCACGGTCAGGCTCTCGGAGCCCGTCAAACCGATAACGTTCTACATCGACACGACGATTCCCGAAGAGTACCGGGACTACGTGGCGGAGGGGATCGAGATGTGGCAGAAGGCGTTCGAGGCTGCGGGATTCAAAAACGCGATCATCGCCAAGGAGGTCGGTGACGATCCCGACTACGATGCCGAGGACGCGCGCTACCATACGATCCGCTGGATCGTATCGGATGAGCCGTCCTTCGGCGCGATCGGTCCGTCGAGAACCGATCCCCGTACCGGTGAGATTATCGATGCCGACATTCTGATAGAACAGAACATGATCGCGAACTTCCGCAAGACCTACCGTCGCTATTCCGGGCCGGAAGCCATGGGTGATATGGATCCGATGCTCAAATACATCGAGAATCCAGCCGATAATCCGGAGTTCGCAGCGTTGATGGAGATCCAGCGCCGCTCGGGTACCGAAGTCGCCGTGTGCAACATGGCTGAGGGTTTCAAGATGAACTTCGACTTCGGGCAGATCGTGATGCTGATGGACGGCCCGACCGAGGGCGGCGACGGCATGCGCGTCCCCGAGGAGTATATCGGTGAGGCCATCTCGTTCGTTGTGTGCCATGAGGTGGGTCACACGCTCGGCCTGCGTCACAACTTCAAGAGCAGTATCTCGACGCCGTACGACAAGCTCAACGATCGCGAAACGGTCGAGGAGATCGGGTTGTCCGGCTCCATCATGGATTACCCATCGGCCAACGTGTCGCGCGACCGCGCCAAGCAGGGCTACTACTACAGCCCGTCGGTTGGTACGTGGGACGTCTGGGCGATCAAATGGGGATACACGCAGTACTCCGGCGACCTCTCCCCCGAGGAAGAGGCACGCAAGCTCACCAGGATCGCCGACAAGGCGTCCGAGAAGGAGCACGCCTACGGGACCGACGAGGACACGTACCCGTCCCACGCGATGGAGCCCGATGCGGCGATCTGGGACCTCAGTGATGATCCGCTGGCGTGGGCCAAGGAGAGAATGGGTGTCTGCCGGGATATCCTCGACGACGGCTCGCTCGTCGAGCGTGTGGTGAGCGAGGATCAGAACTTCGTACCGCTGCGCAGCGCCGTGACGACGCTGCTCATACAGGAGTATTTCGCCACATCGCGTGCCGTCAGGTACGTGGGCGGTCAGCGCACGGCGCGTCCGCACCGTGGCGATGGCAGCGGCCAGCAGGCGATGATGCCGGTACCGGCGTCGGAGCAGCGCGACGCGATGACGTTCATCACGACGAACGCGTTCTCGAAGGATGCGTTTATGGTGGATCCCGCAATCCTCAACCAGCTCCAGGACGAGAAACTTTGGAGCTGGCACAACAATCCGTTTTCCTATGGTCGCCGTTTTGACTTCCCGCTGACGGGTTGGGTAGCGGCGTTCCAGAATGCGATTATCTCCCAGCTGTTGAGTCCGATGCGTCTGCAGCGTATGGCCGACGCCGAGTTCAAGCAGGATGATCCGTACCGGGTGTCCGAGATGTTCCGGACGATGACATCGACGATCTGGACCGACAACATGGTGCCGTCGGGCCGTAGCGCCGGTATCCAGCGCAACCTGCAGCGGATCTATCTGCATCATCTTGTCAACATGACAGTGCACCCGTACCCCGGTACGAGCTGGGAAGCGATCGCGCTGGCGAGATTGCAGCTGACGAAACTCCGCGGTGAGATCGATACGGCGTACAAGACACCGGGGATGGGCGATGAAGCAAACGCTCACCTGGCCGAGTCGCTCTCTCGTATCAACCGTGCACTCGATGCAAAACTGCAGTCCAGTTTCTAACGGGTGACCGCAGGGCGCATGGGTGTCTCAGGCGTTAGCGCCTGACACGAAAAGGGCTCCTCTCATTTGGGAGGGGCCCTTTTTGACGTGCGCCCGGCAGGGCGCGCCCACTTGGGCGTGGAAGTCCTCCGTGTCGCACGGGCGTTTCACTCGGCGCCTCATGAACTCTCTTGCAGAGGGCAACGGGGCCAAGTTACTCTCGCAGGATGGTACGCAATCATTCCAGACGCGTGGTGTTGGGAGTTCTCGCGGTAGTGTTGTTCGTGACGCCCGCCGCCGCCCAGGAAGGCTCCAAAGTTGCTTTGGTGTTGAGTGGCGGATCGGCGCGCGGGTTTGCCCATATCGGTGTCCTCAAGGTTCTCGAAGAAGTCAATATGCCCATCGACTACATCGTGGGCGTGAGCATGGGTGGTTTGATCGGAGGGCTCTATGCGTGCGGGTACACACCGGCGGAGTTGGAATCGCTGGCCGTCAGTGTCGATTGGGTGAGCATCATCACTCAGGGCATCAGTCGCCGTACGGTAGCCATACAGCGCAAGCGCTGGGACCCTCGGTATCTGGCTACCATGGGGCTCGAAGGGTGGAAGGTGAAGCTCCCGTCCGGTCTACGATCGGGCCAGGAGTTGATGATGTTGTTCACGCGACTGACCCTCCCATACGAAAACGTCGAAGATCTCCCCATTCCCTATGCGTGTTTGTCCCAGGACCTGACGACGGGCGAGGCGGTTCTGCTCGATCACGGCAACCTCGTCGATGCGATGCGCGCCAGCATGGCGATCCCGTGGGTCTTCACACCGATTGAGATCGATGACCACCTCCTCACGGATGGCGGGACGGTCCGCAACATGCCGGCGCAGGACGCCGGCGAAATGGGCGCCGATATTGTGATCGGTGTTGATATCGGCCCGACGGCGTTGGGTAAGGAGGATCTCAAGACGATGTTCGCCGTTCTGCGGCAAACGGCGACGCTCAAGCTCCGAAAGGAGACAGAAGAACAGTACGGATACTGCGATGTCTTGCTTGTGCCGGATCTCGAGAACATCACTGTGGCCGATTTCGGCAAGGCCGGGGAGATCATCGAACTCGGTGAACAGGCGGCGAGGGAAATACTCCCCGAGCTCGAAGCGCTCGCAGACTCGCTGAACCAGCTCCACGGCCCCCCGCAGAGGATCGCCCGCAAGACTGTGAACACCGCCAACGTCGAGGGAATGACGGTCACAGGGCTCGAACGCATGTCGGAACGTGTGATCACCGCAGACATGGGGATCGACTTTCCGGCGACAGTCGAGGTCGACAAGATCGAAAAGGGCATCGGTCGCATCTATGGGTCGGGGTTTTTTGAACGTGTGGGCTACACGCTCGATGGATACCCGGACAGCACGACACTCGGCATATCGGTTGTCGAGAGCAGCAAAAACCAGTTCAGGGTGGGTCTTCGCTTTGACACCCGGACGCAAGGCTCATTGCTTCTCAATGCGACGTTTCGCAATGTCCTCTTGCACGGGGCGATACTGGCCCTCGATGTCCGGCTCGCTTCGGATTACCAGTTCGAGGCGAGACACGCCCTCCACATCGGGTTCGTTCGCTCGCTGGGTTTTCAGACACGCCTCAACGCATCAAGGGCAACCATCGATATCTACGAGGACAAAAACCAGGTGGCCACGTATCGGTCGAAATACATGTTTGGCCAGATCGTGCTGGGATCGATCTTCTCGAGCACCGTGGCCATTGTCGGTGGGATACGCGGCGAGTACATCGAGAGTGACCCCTCGATTGGGAGCGCTGAGTTTCCGGTTATCACCGACAAACAGATGCCGATCACGGCGGGAGTCCTTGTCGATACGTGGGATCAGGCAATCTATCCGACGAGGGGTGTGCTCCTCGAGGTGGTGGCCGAGCGATCGTTTGCCGAGCTCGGAAACACCGGGGACTTCTCCCGCCTGTATCTCGATTGGCGCTCGGTCATCCCGATCAGGCAGAGAGCCGGGCTCCTTCTCAGCGTCTACATCGGCACGTCGAGGGGCGAGCTGCCGTTTGTCTACAATTACGCCCTGGGTGGTGTCCACGCACCGTGGACGCTTCTCGGTCTGCCAAACTCGTTTATGGGGCTCAAACCTCAGCAGCGGATCGGGCCTCACACCCAGGCAGCGATGCTGGGCATCCAGTACGAGATCGTTTCGCAGTTGTTTGGGCAGATTCGTTACAACGTGGGCAATACGTTCGAGGAAAGCAAAATCAAGATCGAGTCGGGCCGGTATATCAACGGCATCGGTCTGACGCTCGGCGTGCGGATCCTGACGGGCCGCGCCGAGGTCACGTTCTCGACAAGCGAAGTCGAGGATTTCCTCACGCACATCACAGTCGGCAGTGCGTTCTGATCGTGTGCGAGGCACGCGCCAGGGATGGAGTGCCGCAGCCTAGTCTCCCTCGTAAACACAGCCGCACGTGCACGTTTCCGCGATCTCGACTTTGCTGAGGGTCGGCAATCCGGGTTTGAGGCGCTGCCAGATCCATTTCGCCAACAACTCACTCGTCGGGTTCTCGAGCCCCTCGATCTCGTTCAGGTAATAGTGGTCGAGCTGCGCGAGAATGGGAGCGAAGACTCTTTTGATATCCGCGAAGTCGGTGACCCATCCCCGGTCGGGATCCGGTTCGCCCGTGACATAGATGCGGACGCGGAACGAGTGACCGTGCAGACGTGTGCACTTGTGATCGTCCGGTAGGTGCGGCAGCCTGTGCGCCGCCTCGAACGCGAACTCTTTCCAGATCTCCATCGTGGTACCGGCTTCCGGTGTTCTTGTTCGTGCGTCTTGTTATTCACGTCAGGAGAACACACGAAGGTGACTTTGATTCGATCGATCGGCTGCCCGTAGTATACAGAGTCCCCCGGCGAACATCAACCGCCGCGCCTGACGTCAGACCACCTGATGCTCCGTGCGCCGGATGATCTCGTCCTGGAGCTCTCTCCCGATATCGCAGAAATAGTCGCTGTAGCCCGCCACGCGGACGATGAGGTCGCGGTGTTCCTCGGGGTGCTCCTGGGCGCGCCGCAGCATATCGGCATCCACGACGTTGAACTGGACGTGGTGCCCGTCGAGCCGGAAATACGATCTGACGAGTTGGGCGAGTTTGTCGATGCCCTCTCCGCCCTCCAGTACACTCGGCATGAACTTCATGTTGAGCAGCGTTCCTCCCGTGCGCAGATGATCCATCTTTGACGCCGATTTGATCACCGCAGTCGGCCCGTTGCGGTCCGCACCCTGCACCGGCGAGATGCCTTCGGACACCGGTGTTCCCGCCTTTCTCCCATCGGCCGACGCCCCCAGGACCGACCCGAAGTAGATATGGCAGGTCGTCGGCAGCATGTCGATGTGGTATTCGCCGCCCTTGGTGTTGGGCCGGCCGTCGATCGAGGCGTGAAGGGCGTCGAAGACCCGCATCATGATCCCGTCGGCATCGTCATTGTCATTGCCGTAACGCGGCGTCTTGTTGACAAGTCTGAGACGCAGATCGTTCGCGTTGTCGAAATCGGCCGCCAGCGTGTCGAGCAGCCCGTCCATGGTTAGCGTCTCCTCTTCGAAGACATGTTTGCGAATCGCCGAGAGGCTGTCGGTAATCGTGCCGATACCGACACACTGGATGTAGTTGGTGTTGTATCGGGGTCCACCGTCGTTATAGTCCCTGGCGTTTTCGATGCAGTCGTCGATCAGGACGGAGAGAAACACGGCGGGGGAGTCGGCCGCGTACATTCGCTCGATAAACTGGTTGCCATTGATCTTGATATCGACGAAGTGACGGAGCTGCCGGCGGAACGCCTCGAACAACTCATCGAACGACTCGAACGCACGTGGGTCACCGGTTTCGATCCCGACTCGCTTGCCGCTTCCAGGGTCCACGCCGTTGTTCAGCGTGATCTCCAGGATCTTTGGCGTGTTGAGATAGCCGGTGAGAATATAGGCTTCCTTGCCGAACGCGCCGGTCTCCACACAACCACTCGTTCCTCCCTCGCGGGCGTCCTCGATAGTCTTGCCGCAGCGCACCATCTGCTCGATGACACCGTCGGCATTGAAGATCGACGGATAACCGTAGCCCTTGCGGATGACACGGCACGCCGCCTTGAGAAACCGATCCTCGTTCTTACGGCTGAGCTGGATATTTCCCTGGGGCTGGAGCAGGTGTATGTCGTCCATCACCTCCAGCATCAGATACGAGAGTTCGTTTACACCGTCGCTCCCGTTGGGTAGAACGCCACCCAGATTGATATTCGTGAAATCGTTGTAGGTGCTACTCTCCTCGGCCGTCACACCGACCTTTGGTGGTGCCGGGTGGTTGTTGAACTTGATCCAGAGACACTCGAGAAGCTCCTTGGCGCCGTCTCGCGTCAGCGTCCCGTCCGCGATCTCGCGTTCGTAGAACGGCTGGAAATACCGGTCGAGATGCCCGGGGTTCATCGCATCCCACCCGTTGAGCTCGGTGATCGTGCCAAGGTGCATGAACCAGTACATCTGGAGTGCCTCCCAGAAGTTGTGGGGCGCATGTGCCGGTACCCGGCGGCAGTTCGATGCGATGGTTTCGAGTTCCTTCTTTCGCTCGGGGTCCGTCTCCGCGGCGGCTATCTGCTCCGTCCGCTCGGCGTGGCGCCCGGCGAAGAGGATCGCGGCGTCACAGGCGATGCCCATGGCGGTGAGTTGTTCGCGTTTAGCGGTGGCCTCGGGGTCCGATTCGAAATCGAGACGGGCGATGCGGTCGGCGATATCTTCCATAAAATCCAGCAGACCCTTCTCGTAGAACTTGCCATCGAGTGTCGTATGCCCTGGGGCGCGTTGCTCCATGAACTCGGTAAAGATCCCCGCCTCGTAGACAGCTTTCCACTCGTCCGGGAGCCTCTCGAATATCCGGTCTCGCATCGTGCGTCCCCGCCAGAACGGAATGATCTCGTCACGGTAAAGGGCAAACGCGGCATCGCTCACCGCGTATCGTGTAACCGGACGCTCGTTGAGGGTGCGCAGATCTTCCTCGCTGTGGCATGTCAGTTCGGGATACGTCGATACGGCCTTGGGCGATGGTCCGCGTTCCCCGACGATGAGTTCGTCTTCACCGATGTAGACGGTCTTGTGGCGGCTCAGGTATTCGAACGCCTTCGCCCGCATGACGGGGACCGAGAACCGGCCGATGTTCTCGCGATAGAAGTCGGTCATGAGCTTCGCCCGCTCCGTCGACAGCACGACGGGGGCGTCGTAGCTCTGTTGTCTCAGTCGATCTACACGATCATTCACGTTCTTCCTCCGTTCGATGCGCCTCGCTAACATCGACGCATTCACTGTTCCTTTGGCGTAGCATCCTGATAGTTCACGTCCAGACCGTGACCGACCAGTTTCGACGCCGTCCTTGCCAGCGCTTCCTCGGACGGCGAGACGATATCTTCCGTCAGGCGTTTTTCGATACCAAAACGCGTGTACTTCTCCATCGCGGTTGGGTGGTAACGCAGTAGTGTGATTTTGGGCGGTCCCGTCAGTGTCGAAACAAACTTCCCGATCGCATCGAGGTTCTCCGCACTGTCCGTAATTGTCGGAATCACGGGAATACGAATGTGGATGTTGCTGCCCATCCTGGCGATCATCTTCACGTTGCGGAGTATCTGGTTGTTGTCCACTCCGGTGTGACGGCGATGCTGGTCGGGGTCCATGAGCTTCAGGTCGAACAAAAACATATCCGTTCGTTCCGCAATAAAGCGCAGTGTGTCCCACGGCACGAGACCACATGTGTCGACCACGCGGTGGATATCCCGGTCGCCACAACGATCGAGCAGCTCCCCAAGAAACTCGGCCTGGGCCAGCGGCTCACCTCCGGAAAACGTCACACCTCCCCCGGACTGGTCGTAAAACGGTGTGTCTTTTTCGATTTCCATCATCAGTTGTTCAACGGTTATCCCGCGGCCGACCATCTCGAAGGCTTCGGCCGGGCACACCTCGACGCACTTGCCGTTGAGATCGCAGCGCGCCATATCCCTGGCCACGCCATCGTCGACCAGCTTGAGGGCGTCTGTTGGGCACACGTAGACGCACTCGCCACAGACGTCACAGAGATTCTGGCGATAGAAGAGCTCGGGTGTTGTGGATTGGCTCTCGGGGTTGTGACACCAACAGCAGGCGAGCGGGCACCCTTTGAAGAACACCGTGGTGCGGATCCCCGGTCCGTCGTGAATTGCAAAGCGCTTGATGTCGAAAATCGTGCCCGTAGTCATGATATTATTCTGCGAGCGTGCTGCGAGAAGGGCGATCCGCCTGGCGGCCGTGCTGGGTGAGGAGTCGTATGTCTCTGAAGCCCGATACCTATCCGGAACGCATCTCGGTTACGCGCTGCGCTTTCTACTTTACCATGGTTTTCGGTGTTTGTCTTTTGCTACGGGCGTTGGTATTCGTATAGCGAGCGTATGCGGCGGCCACGGTAGAACGGCGTCGGCGAGCCCTCGATGGTGAGTTCACCCTCCCAAACGACGTTTCCCGCCGGATCCACTTCGGTCACCCGGGCGGCGCCGCCGAAACCAACAACGGTGTTGCCACTGGCCAGCCGCTGGACGGACCCGACGCCCCGTGTGAAGATCGCCGGCGTGTGTCGAAACTCCCACACCTGCGTCGCCGTCATCGCAACCGTGTCGAGCGCGTATTCTACAGCGCGGCTCTCCTGCGGGTTATGGCGGTTGCCGTTGTCATAGAGCAGCAGGTTGCCGTTGTCTAGCATCACGGCGCTGTGCTGTGCGTTGAAATCCCCAAACGTGTCGTTTACGAATGTAAACTGGTTGTTGCGCCCACCGAGCCGCCAGATAAATTCACCGGTCTGAGAGTTGATCTTATTGACCTCGCCAAGGTGCCGCCAACTGACGACGTAATGGCCGTCTTTATCTATGTCCAGGGAGTTGGGATGGTCGTAATCGATGAGGGCTCTCCTTCGCGCGGCCTGGGGCGGTTCGATCCAGTCGTCGATCGTGAAGTGATCCCAGGCATCCCACGTAAATTCGATGGAGCCATCGGGGCGAAGCCGCTGGATCTGGTGTCCCGCGATCTTTGCATCGACAAGACCGCCGTATGCGGTCATGTCGATCGTCTTATGATAGTAGCTAAACAGATGTGTGTTTCTGATCGTTTCGCCCGAGACGGTGACGGCAAGATCATGATTGTCCGTATAGAGGGGATGGGGTGCCTTGTGGCTGCCGACGATGTCGCCATCGGGTCTCAGTTCGACGTATTCTCCGTAATGTTCCGAGAACCCCGTCGTCCAACCGGTGAACGCGGCATAGTTGCCGTTCTCGAGCTGTCTGACATGCCGGCCGACCATGCCCTGGATATACCGGTACCACCGGATCTGCCCCACGCCATCAAAAGCGACCATATAGCCTTTATCGGATACGGCCGTGATCGTGTAACCGTCGGTTGAGGTGCCGGTCGTGTTGAACTGAACCGCTTTTAGCGAGTCGGGGATCTCTCCAGTTTTGAAATCGACCGGTGCAGAGGTCGTCGTACCGCCCGGGCCCGTGACCTCTACGCGGTGCGCGTACGCTGTCGTGTCAGCGAGCCCGAGCGGTACGATCCGGCCGGAACCGCCGCGCATCGTATAGTGCGGCGTTGCCATCTCGACACCGCCGGGGTCCGTGTACAACACGCGGGCGATAGTGGCGTTCTGAACATCGAATGTCACCACCGTGGACAGGGAGTTGTGAGGGTTCGCGGTTACCACGACATTGGACACGCGGGGAGGGTCCGGGATGGGAGGCTGGGTGGGATCCTCTTCACAAGCCGAGAAGACGAGAGCGGTCGCGAGAATGGGGAATACAACTCGCAACGTTTTCAGAAGATGTCGGAGCATTGTCTTACTGATTATACCATGAAACGATGATTCCGTGTGTTCTCTAACGCCGATTGAGCTTGTTCTGGAAGGGTTGCGTCCGAAGGACGTCAGACTGTTCTGGAAGGGATCCAATCGACACAAGAGCCTGACGGCCGCGTTGCACTCTATTATACAGGTGTTTTAGAGATGACGGCATGATAAGATGCCATTAGACACGATGAGAAAGGAGAGTCATGTATGGGTAACAAAGTCACGGATTATATGACACGTAAAGTCATATCGGTTACGCCGGAGATGGGAGTCCGCGCAGCCTTTTTCAAGATGAAAGCCCACCACATCAGGCATCTGCCGGTGGTCGACGAGGACAGCAAGCTGGTTGGAATAGTTAGCGATCGCGAACTCCGCCGGCCGGAGTGGGTAGATGAATCCCCGGACATCGCTCATACGTATTATCTCGATGATGATATGTCCGTACGTGATGTCATGATAACGAACATGTATGTCATACACACGTACGACAATCTGCGCAAGGCCGTCAAACTTCTGCTTGAGAACAGTATTGGCGCGGCACCCGTTCTGGACAAAACGGGCGCGCTGGTTGGAATGTTGTCGGCGGTGGATTTGATGCGTGCGCTGAATGACGTGATCGAGGCTCAGGAGAAGTCTTAGTTCGCTTCCCTACTCAGTGTTCTTTATCAATTCGGATGCGGCCTGCAGGTCCGGTATTGCGCCGAGATCGCGGAAGGTCTTGCATGCCGCCTCGAGCTGCAGTTTTGCGTCCTCTTTGTTGCCGGTCTTCAGATACGCCTCTGCCATGAGCGTTCTGGCACGCGCGGCATCGTACGGGAAACCGGCTTTATTGAAAATAGACCATGCTTTGCGCAGTGACGGTGACGCTTGGTCGGCACTGCCTCGTTCGAGCTCGATGGCACCACGACCCATCAGTGCGTGCGCCTCGAAACTCGGACAGTTGAAATCCTTGGATATAGTCGTGAGCTCGTTGACTCCGGCTTCCGCAAGAGGGATACGGTTGTTGGCCAGCGCGATCCAGATACTCGCGGTGAGCAGTTTGGCGCGGCGAAGACGATCATCCGGAGTCTCGCTCAAAGCGCGCTCGATGGACTGCAGAGCGGCCTCGCGTCTGCCTTGCGCCAGTCGTAGCAGAGGCAGTCCGGGCACCGGATCGACGCCGAGTTCGTGCGCCTGCCGGAAAGCGCTGTCCGCCTCTTCGTGATCGCCTTTGATTAGAGCCAGCTCCCCGAGCTCGTTGGACGCCTCGGCCGCGTGGTTATCCAGGCCGAGTTTCTCGAAATAATCGCGTGCCGTCCGCGCCGCCTTTTCCGCATCCGCCCACAGCCCCTGGTGACGCATCACGGCCGCGCTGTGCACTCTGCACACGCCCTGGTAGGTCAAGGACCCGTGGGGCTCGGACCAGCGCCACGCCGCATCGCTCCACTCGCGGGCGCGGTTGTAGTCGGCGAGCGAACCGCACACCGTCAGGGTTCTGCAATACAGGTTGCCGAGTGTCATCGGGTGGACCTCTCCACTCACCGCCGACGTCATCGCCTCGTCGATGAGGGACATTCCCTGCTCGACATCACCGGTGATAGTGAGAATCCGACCCCGGTCGTGAAGGGCTTCCGCCACGAGATCGAGATCATTGAGGCGATCGGCGATGTCGCTGCACTGTTGGTTGAGTTGCATCGCCTTGTCGAAGTCGCATTTGTCTACGGCCATCATCGTCTTCTGGCGGATCAAACGGCCCTGTTCGATACATTCCGGTTCGTTTTGCAGAAGGCGTTCGGCGCGCTTACGCCAGCCCCCGGCGACGGCGCCCGCGCTTTTCTCGATGTAGTCGTGAACGAGATCGAGGGCCACACGCGCCGCGGCCACGTTCCTCCCGGATTTTGCATACATCGCGTAGGCTTTCTCCCGGGTTTGCACACTCTCCTCGAACTCGTCGACCCAGATAGCACATGTGGCGAGCATCTCCAGCTCCTCGGGCGAGAGCCCTCGCTCGTCGGCAAGGGCGTGGAGTGCCCGGTATGCCTCCTGCCAGTCCGCCCGGTCGTAGGCGGCCTGAATCTCCGGCGGCACTGCTGTGGACGTTGGTTGGACAGCCGACGATGCGGTCGCCTTCAGATCCCGGAGTGACTCCCGCAGCTCGTCCGCGCTGGCGAACCGATCCGCGGGGATTTTTGCGAGGCATCGACGGACCACACCGGCGAGTGCCTCCGACTGTATCTCCAAAGGCGAGGGCTCGTCGTGGATGATGCTGTACGCCATCGCCGTCGGATGCTCACCGCGAAACGGCCGCGATCCGGACAAGAGCTCGTAGAAAATGATTCCCAACGAAAAAATGTCCGAGCGACCATCCACCTCACCGCCGGAGATTTGCTCGGGTGACATATACGCGGCTGTCCCAACGGTCACGTTTGCCTCCGTCAGCGCCGTCTCATGAACGACCAGCGCCACGCCAAAGTCCAACACCTTGACGCGGCCGGCATCCGAGACAACGATGTTGGCGGGTTTGAGGTCCCTGTGGATGACGCCGCTGGCATGTGCTGCGGCGATCGCATCTGCTAGCGGCACGGCAATCGTCTCGAATTCGTCGACCGTCATCCCTTCGTCGCGAACCAGCCGATCGAGGGATTTGCCCTCGACGAGCTCCATGGTCAAAAAGTGCTCCTCGTTATCTTTCTCAATGGAATAGATGGTGACGATGTTGGGGTGGTTCAGGGCGGCCAGCGCCTTGGCCTCTCGCTCGAAACGTGTCAGCGCTTGCCGGTCGCTTCGCAGCGTGGCGGGAAGGATTTTGAGAGCCACGTCGCGCCCCAGTTTTGTGTCGCGGGCGCGATACACCTGGCCCATGCCACCGGCGCCGATCGTGTCGCGAATCTCGTAATGCCCAAGCGATTTGCCGATCAAGCGACACTCAGTCCTTCTGGTAATGAGAACATGGCGTGCATACCCTCGATCATCATGGTCTCCTGCAAAAGTTGGGGGATGCCAGGGAAAGGGGGCGAAGGTCCTATTCTACACGATGACAGCGGTTCTGGGAAAGCCGTTTTGAGCGGCGTCAGGACGGGACTGACCTAATCGAAACCGCCGTCAGCTGGCTTCCTCTGAGCGAAGCAATCTGAAGACCCGGATAACGGATCCGACTACCAGAACCAGCCCCGCGATTATCATGATGACGATGCCGCTCCAGGGCGCGCGCTGAAAGCGCACAGACACCGTCTTCGACTCGGATCGCTCTGACTGCCCAAGGCCCTGCCACGTCGCAGTAATGGTTGCTATACCCGCATCGGATGGCGTCCATTTCACGGTGCCCCCCGAGTCCGATATTCCGAGCGAGTCGGTCTTCTCCACACTGCTCCCCGGCCTGTACGTGACGATCACGGTAGCACCCTTGACGGCATTGCCGTCATCATCGCTGAGCATCAGCCGAATCGGTTCGT
>CBDVBZ010000066.1:0-19360 GCA_965372355.1 uncultured bacterium
GGGAGCTAAGCTTTGCATCCGGACCTTGCTCGTTTTCGCGCGGATCCCCGCGCGGCGCTAACTTACGCTGGCGCTGGTGTGGGGCATACGCCCCCACCGCGGTGGATCCTCGCTCGCTCTCGCAAATGGTCCGGGCTGAAAACTTCGCTCCCGCCTCCACCTCGCTGGAGGAGGGGGTACGGTGAGCGCCCGAACGGATTTTCGAGCGAGCGGTACAATTGAGCCATCCACGCGAGCCCTCTTTCAGAGGACAGGCGAGACATGACGCGAGGGCGTTCGCCGTAGCTCCCCACGAGCGTCCCTTCATACTGACAGGAAAATGACTAACGACATCGACAAACAGATAGAGGCGCTCAAGGGTTCAGAGAATCTTCCGACGCACGTGGCCATTATCATGGATGGCAATGGGCGCTGGGCGAAGAAGCGTGGTCTACCGCGGCTAGAGGGGCATCGTGTGGGCAGAGAGTCGGTGCGGACCATCGTACGAACGTGTGCGAAGTTGGGCATCTCCTATCTGACGCTCTACACGTTTTCCCTGGAGAACTGGCAGCGTGCGGTCGAAGAAGTGGCTGGGCTCATGATCTTTCTCGAGGAGGTGCTCGATACCGAGTACCTCGAGCTCAACGAGAATGGAGTCCAGCTGCGTGTGATCGGTCGTACCGATATGCTGCCGGAATCGACGCAGAAAGCGTTGAACAGAACCATCAAGAAACTCGAGACCAATAATCGGCTCGTGCTGACTCTGGCGATAAGCTACGGCGGCAGGGCGGAGATCGTCGACGCCGCGCGCCGGATTGCCGAGGCGGTTCAGAATAAGGGCCTGAAGGTGGATGAGATCACGGAGGAGACGTTTCAGGGCTGTCTGTATGACCCCGAGTTGCCGGATCCCGATTTTCTTGTCAGGACGAGCGGAGAGATGCGCATCTCCAATTTTCTCTTGTGGCAAATCGCGTACTCGGAAGTCTTTGTAACCGATGTGCTCTGGCCGGACTTCCGGGAGCAGGAGCTCCTCGACAGCATCCTTGCCTACCAGAAACGCGAGAGAAGATTTGGACACTAGGAACATGAATGCATCGGAGCCCGCCCCCGCGCGGAAGTCGTTCCTCCATTCCTCTATCTTTCTGCGAGTCGCAGCCTCGGTCGTGTTCATCCCGTGCTTCATAGTCATCACCAGGACGGGTGGGTATCATTTCATTGCCTTGATTGACGCGCTGATCTTCATCGGTATGTGGGAGTTCTACCGCATGTTGGAGGCGAAGGGAATCTACCCGTACAAGGCCATCGGTATAACCTGCGGGTTGATCCTCAGTTGGTATGTGTTCTTCAGGAACGGGATGTACGCCAACCTCTTTCTGACGCTCGCGTTGATCACTCTGATGTGCATGGAGTTGACACGCCGGCAGACGCGAGAGGCCGTCTACCATATCTCATCGACGGTCTTTGGTGTGATTTATGTCGCGTTTCTCGGCTCCCACCTGATCCTGCTCCGTGAGCATCCGTTGAGCATCAGTCTTGACTACAGCTTGGGTGCGTCGTTTGTGTTCCTCGCGGTTGTCGTGACGTGGGCGGGCGACACCGGGGCGTACATCGTGGGAAAGATCCTGGGCAGACATCCGCTAATCCCCCGGCTCTCCGCCAAAAAGACGAGGGAAGGATCCGTCGGCGGTATGATCTGTTCCGTCATCGGTGCGCTGGTGGCCAAACAGACGTTTGCACCTTATCTCGATCTGTGGCAGGCCCTGTTGCTCGGGGTCATGGTGGGGGCAATAGGTCAGCTGGGCGATCTGTTCGAGTCGTTAGTGAAACGGGATCTGAATGTCAAGGATGCCTCTGACACGATTCCCGGCCACGGTGGGATTCTCGACCGGTTCGACAGTCTGTTCTTTACGGCGCCTCTGACATATTATTTGATCAAGTTCGTCATCTTCAAATAGCGAAAGCAGGGTGTGCGGTTTTGAAAAAACGAATCCTTGTGTTGGGTTCAACCGGTTCGGTTGGCACGAGTGTTCTGGACGTCGTGTCGCACCATGCCGATCGTTTCGAGATCGTCGGTCTCGCCGCCAGACAGAACATCGGTTTGCTGCGAGAACAATGCGGCATGTTCCCGAATGCGAAGATCGCAATCACCGATGACGAGGCGCACGGGGCGCTTGTCGCCGAGACCCCGAGGATAGCGGGGGAGGGCGTCGGCAAAGGGATGGATGGTCTCATCGACCTGATCGATGCGACGGCGCCGGATCTCGTCGTGAACTGCCTCGTTGGCTTTGCCGGTCTCAAGCCGACGTTGCACTCGGTGACCGCCGGGATCAACGTCGCCCTGGCGAACAAGGAGTCGATCGTCACCGGTGGCGAGTTGATCCGCGAGGAGTCGGATAAGTCGGGGGCCTCGGTCGTTCCGATCGACAGCGAGCACGTGGCCATCAGTCAGTGCCTGAGGGGTTCCGCAACTGATGATATAGAAGCGGTTTACATCACCGCCTCGGGGGGCGCGCTGCGCGACCGGCCCCTGGATCAAATGGCCGATGTCGGCCCGAGCGACGCGCTGGCACACCCAACCTGGGATATGGGCGCCAAGATCACCATCGACAGCGCCACCTTGGTGAACAAAGGTCTCGAGGTGATCGAGGCGCACTGGTTGTTCGACATCCCCTACGACAAGATCAGGGTCGTCATCCACCCGCAATCCATTATCCACTCGCTCGTCGAGTTCAAGGACAGCTCGATCATCGCCCAGCTCGGATTGCCGGATATGCGGCTCCCGATCTTGCACGCTCTGGGTCATCCGGAACGCATCGAGACGGCGCTCTCCAAGAGCCGGATAGCCGATTTTCCCGAGTTGACGTTTACCAGGGTTGAAGACGAGCGTTACCCATGCTTCAAACTGGCAGTGGAGGCTGGGAGACGGGGCGGCAATATGCCGACGGTGCTCAACTCCGCAAACGAAGTAGCCGTTGGCGCTTTTCTTGCTGGTGTTGTACAATTCCCCAGGATTCAAGAGATCATCTCGGCAGCGTTGGACGGGATAGCACAGGAGAACGTACGTTCGTACGAAGACGTGCTTGAAACGGACCGCGCGACGAGGTCGTATATAGAAAAGAAATTCGGAGTTTGAAGAGCCTCCTACGGAGACGATGTAGCAGATGCTGATAACAATACTAGCAGGCGCGTTTATTCTTAGCGTTGTCATCATTGTCCACGAGTTCGGGCATTTCATCGTGGCCAAGAAGCTCGGTGTGTTCGTCAAGGTGTTCTCCATCGGGTTTGGTCGCAAGGTTCTCAAGAAGCGCATCGGTGATACGGTCTACGCGGTGTCGCTGCTGCCGTTTGGGGGGTACGTAAAGTTCGCGGGTGAGTCCGAGAACCCCGACACGGAGAAAGAGGCCCCCCAGGGCAAGGTGGACGACGAGACGCCGGACAGCGAGATCGACCCCAGCCGCTACTTCATAAACAAGAGCCCGTACGTGCGGGGTGCGGTGGTCTTCGCAGGACCGCTTTTCAACTACTTGCTCGCCATAGTCGTCTACGCGGGTATGTTTGCCATCCACGGGGTGTCGACGATACCCGACACAAAGATCGGCGAGATCGTGGTGGGATCGACGGCGGATTCGGTGGGCCTTATGGTCGATGACCGGATCACGGCCGTTGACGGCCGTGGGGCCGACAACTGGGATGCGTTGGTGGACCTGCTTTCGGACGGGGGGGACGCGGTGCAGACGCTGACCGTGGAGCGTGGGACGGAATACCTGGAGATCGACTACAGGGTCCGTGTAACACCCGAAGGACGGAAGCTCGGTTTCTTCCCCCACGTGTCATCCATGGTCGGACAGGTCAAGCGAGGCGCCCCCGCCTATCGCGCAGGTATTCGAACAGGTGACGCGATCGTCGCGATCAACGACACGCTGATCAACAGCTACTACGATATCGAGCGTATCATCCACGCGAACCCCGAGACACCGCTCTACATCGAATGGACTCAAGACGGTGTCGAGCACGCCGACACGCTCACACCGGAGGCCAAGAAGGTACTCAAGGAAGGCTCGAAAACCAAGTTCAAGATTGTGGGTCAGATCGGCATCGGCCCACACTACCACACGAGGCGAATACCTCTGCACACGGCCACAGTTATGGCCGTGAAATCGTCGACGAACATGGTGTACGAGATCATCTCGTTCCTCAAGCTTCTCTTTACGGGAAAGGCTGGTCTCGACGCGGTCGGCGGACCGATCCTCATTACGCAGATGGCCGGGGACATGGCCCGATGGGGATTCAACTATCTGCTCTATTTCCTCGCGTTCTTCAGCATCAATCTCTGCATATTCAACCTGCTACCCATTCTTCCGTTTGATGGCGGTCATCTCACCCTGTTCGCCTTCGAAGTGATCGCACGGCGCCGAGTCAACCGCCGGCTGCGGGAGATCCTGGCGCAGGCCGGGTTCGTGCTGCTGATACTGTTGATGGTATTCGTGGTGCTGGTGGACGTCAGCCGGTGCACCGGATCCTCACCGGGTATGTTCTAACTCACGCCCCTGGGACGAGTCGAGTTCCCGTTGGATTTTCTCAAAAACCGCGAGCCACCGGTCGGGATCCTTGTTGAGCTCCCGGATGGTGTTTGCAATCCTCGTCGTATCTATCGTAGAATCGAGCATTGTGAACAAACTCTCTGATTTTAAATAGTTTACGGCATAGAGATCGCGAGCGCCGACCACCATCAGGTAGGCGTCGGCGAGGTAGATTTCTTCCTCGCTCAGTTCCGGGATCTTCGGTTGATTATCCGGCCCCGTGCAGTACGATGACAGCAAAACTACGGCAATTACGCACGATACACGACCGAGACGGGTCCAGACCAACCGGGTACGTGGGTCTATGTTTGATTTCATGATTTCGACAATGACCGGGCGGCTAAAGAAAGCGACGGCTGCCTGTCGTCGGAGGAATATTAACGCACGGCTGTTGGCAATGGCAATGGTCGTTTTGGTTCTCGCGTGGTGCAGGGGGGCCGAGGCGCAGCAGGACACCACCGACGGCGAGACCAATCGACCTTTTGTCAACAAGATCGTCTTCCACGGCAATTCCTACTTCTCCGACAAGAAGCTGCGCAGTCAGATGCGCACTCGGGAATCGACTTTCTTTTCGCTGTTCAGGAATCCGCGACTCGATACGGATGTGTTGCAGCGTGACATCGCCGTTCTCGAAGCGACGTACCACGCAAACGGCTTTCTCGATGCCGACGTGAAGCTCAAAGAGCTGGTCGAGCTCGAGGGGGGAACATTCGTGGACATCGTCATCGAAATCACGGAAAACGAGCCTACCCTGATCGAATCCTTGACGTTTAGTACCCGTGGTATTCTGACCGAAAAGGCGTTGCGAAAGGATCTGTTGCTGGAGCCCGGTGATCCCTACAACCCGTCGATGCTTGGCGCCGATATCAACACGATCAAATTGAGGTACTTCGACAAGGGGCATCTCGCGGTCATTGTCGAGGACTCGGTGGTCGTCAATGACCGCACGGTGAAGATGCACTACAACATCGATCCTGGACCCGTTATTACGGTGCGGAGCATTGACATCGTGGGGAACAGGGACACAAAGCAGTCGATTGTCGAAAAGGAGATTGCGCTCGAGGTTGGTAAGGTGTTCCGACTCAGGGACGCCGTCGAAACCCAGCGCAACCTGTTTGAGACGGGTCTTTTCACAGAGGCGGATATCCTGCCCGAAAAACTGAATCTCGAGACGAATACCGTGGCGGTTCTCGTGAGACTCCGCGAGCGAAAGTCCAAGTACTTCGAGGTCGGCTTCGGTGTGGGCAATATCGTGGGTAGCCGAGTGACGGCCGGATGGGGTGACCGCAACCTCTTCGGCACCGGACGGACGGTTCGGATCGGCCTGGAGGGCGCATTCGCGCTTTTTCAGAGAAGGGACGAGGATTTCAGCAACCTCAATCCGCGTGTGAGATATTACCGGGCGGATATTACGTTCGCCCAGAGACGGGTGTTTGGGACCAAGGTGCTCCTCGGTATCACCGCATTCGCGGAAAAGGATGCGACGGTCGAGAACCTCGTGGTGTACACAAAGGGTATGGCGATCGGGGGCGTCAGGAAGCTCAGCGAGCAGACGGAGCTGACCGGGGGGTTCAGCCTGGAGCGGATCAAGAGGTACTCGATTGCCGGGGAGAGCCGGTCGAATACGCACTCCATGCTATCCGCCATCCGTCACGACACGAGAGACTTCATTCTCGACCCTCGGCACGGTGGTTTCCGTGACTTCCGTGTTCTGCTGGCCGGCAGTATTCTGGGTGGTGACAACGATTTCTACACGCTCAACGCGACATGGCAGAGGTACTGGCCGTCGTGGGTGTCGAGTGTTTTCGCCCCTCGAATCATGCTGGGTTATTCGGACTCGTACGGACGGTCAGAGGTGGTTCCGGTCGAGAACCGGTTCTTTACTGGTGGTGGCAACTCGGTCAGGGGATACGATGAGAACAGCATCGGGCCAAGGGAACTGGTGGACAACACGGTGACGGGCGAGCCGGAGCTTACCGTGGTTGGTGGACGGGTGTTTATGCTGACCAACATTGAGATGCGATTTCCGCTGCCGTGGCTGTCCAGATGGCGTTTCTCTGGCGCGATCTTTGCGGACGGTGGTAACGTCTGGAAGGATCCGAACAGCGTGAGCTTTAGCGATTTTCAGCTCTTCAAAAACCAGGACGACGTCACACAGGAGGACTATCGCTATAGCGTCGGCCTTGGAGTCCGTTACAACACGCCACTGGGTCCGATACGGCTCGATTACGGAATTCCCCTGGTCGTCGAGCCGGGATCGTCGGCGAAAGGTCGTTTCCACTTTAGCCTCGGTCAGATTTTTTGAACGGTTTTTATGTCGGGTAAGAAAAAACATATACGGTTACACAGGGCACTGACACTGATTCTTGCGATCGTGCTCACCATCGTCATAGCGGCCGTGGTTTTCCGACGAAGCGGGCTGCTCTCCTATCAGCTCAGCTCCTACATCAACGAGCACTACCTCAAAGACACACCGTTTCAGTTTTCGTGCGGAAAGATAGACTGGGATATCGTTGGCCACATCTCGATCGCGGACCCCGCGCTTCGCTATCGGGATGGCGGCCGCCGCGTCGATATGTTTCGAGCGAGGCAGATTGCCGTTGATTACAGTCTGGTTCAGGTACTCAAGCTCAGGATGATCGTGAGGAATCTGGAGATGGAGGATGTGAACATCAACATCCTCGTGGACGATGAGGGCAAACCCATCCTGCCCGTACTGCCGAGCTCGGAGGGGACGTCGAGCGTCGACGTTCTGCCACACGTCGTCATCGACCAGTTCTCGATCCGTGACCTGAATATGACCTTCGAGAGCGGTGGTGAGACAACGCATTTCAGCAATGCCAGCGTGTTGGGTTCACTGAGCTACATACAGGGTGAGGGAGAGATCGAAATCCGCAGGGGAATGGTTCATCTCGAAGAGAGCGATCTGGCGCTTCGTCCGATCGTGCTCAAATGCCGTTTTGGACCCGCTGGGATTGTCATCAAAGATCTTCAGCTGCGGACCGACTTGTCTTTTGTGAGGCTCAGCGGGCGTTACAGGGATGGGCGACTCTACCACGTTCAGGGGGTCTTCAATCCACTCGATCTCAAAGACATCTCGGCGTTGGGTCTTGCGAACGAGAAGGGAGAGCTGGGCGGGAATATCGTCGTCGAGGGGACTGTGGATTCCCTGACCGTCCGCGGGAGCCTGACGGGCAAAGCGCTGGGGCTCGCATTCAGCGGTTTGACCCTGGAGGGCGCAGTCTTCCCGGACCGGGTCCACCTCACCCACGTGGGGGGTGCGATTTTTGGCAGCCGCTTGAACGGTGAGGTCACGTACGACCGGAAAAACGGCAACTACGCGTTTTCGGGTGTATGCGAGGGACTTGATATTTCCCATGGATTCGTCGAGGGGGATGTGCCGGAAACCGATCTCAACGGTTTTGTCTCCCTCGAATTCGACGCACGCCAAGCGGCCTACGAGATCAGGGGTGATCTTCGGCGTTCGACCATAGAAGGTTTCGAGAGCGATGAAATCCAGTGCCGGCTGGCGTATCAGGAATCGACGGGGTTGAGGATCCGGTCTGCGAGGCTGGCGCGGTCGGGTTTCGAGCTGTCGGGTTCGGGGACGCTCAACGCCGACGGAGAGATCGAGCTGATCCTGGCGCTCGCGGGTGACAGTCTGGACTATATGATGGATTACGTGTCATTGCCGAGGATCGGCGGCCGGGCGGATCTCAAGGGCCGGTTGGTCGGACCTCTCGACCGGTTTCAGTTGAACTTGAACGGAACCTGGCAAGATCTGACGTATCTGACCGGGACGATCGACAGCAGCCGGGTCTATGCGGAGGCCAGACATGTTGGGAGCGACGATCTGCTGGCGACGATCGATATTCAGGGGCGCCATCTCGAGCTGGGCGAAAGGCTGTTCGAAGAACCGCACGTTCTCATCCGCGCGAACACCGATGAGGTCCTCATCCGCGATTTCAGCTTCTCCAAAGGCGACACGTTCATTACGTCGGACTTTCAGGTACTGCCCGGGGAAGAGTCGAGCACAGTGCGGATCAAACATCTTGTCGTGCGGATGCCGCACTCGAACTGGGTAAACGAAAAGCCCGCCACGCTTGTCTTGTACGAGCAGTCGGCCAATCTAGATACATTGATGCTGAGATCGATCGGGCGTCGGATCGGCGTCGTCGGCGACTACCGGATGGGTGATCGTACGCTCGATGTCGATGGCTGGGGACAAGGGATCGATCTGCAGCTGATACGGGAGGCGTTGGGTTTGCCGTTTCCGCTGGACGGGATCGGGGGGTTCGAGACCCACATTCACGGCGATATCGATAACCCTCTGATAGACCTGAAGGTCAGTCTGACCGGAGGCGCGATCGACAGTCTCGCATTCGACACGCTGACGTTCGGAGGCGGTTTCTCGCAAGCAGGTTACTATGTCGACAGTCTGATTGTCGTCGACCGAACGGACTCGTTGATTCTGCGCGGCTCGTGGGAATACATGGATTCGCCGTTCACGGTGGCTCGAGACGGACTGCGGAGAGAGATCGCACAAGACGCGTCCGTTTCCATCGCGGCACGCGGTCACCGGTTTTCTCTGGCGTCGTTATTGCGGACCGCGCACCGGCGCCCCTTCTGGGGAGGGTCATTCGATGGATCGGTTGACATAGAGAACACCCTGGCCAGCCCGCACCTGCGGATCGCGGGTCAGCTGGTGTCGCGCCCCGAGGACAGATATCAGCTGCCGCCGATAACGACCGATTTGACATACAAGGACGGTACCCTCTCGATCGGTACGATCGACTTCGATGACGGACGTACATCCGGGCGGGCATCGGGAAGCCTCGGCATGGATTTGAACCTCGTAGAGGGGCTGGCGTTGGGGGACGACAGGCCGATTGAGATCGATATCACGGTGTCGTCAAGTGACCTGTCTGCCGTCGCCGGATATTTCAAACCGATCGCCTCATCCGGGGGCAAACTATCGGGGCAGGTTCGAATCGGTGGAACCCCGGCGGACATCGAGTATTCGGGTTCGATAAAGCTCAAGGATGGCGTCCTCAAGCTCATGGGGTTACCGGAGGTTTACAGCAACGCAGCCGCCGACGTGCAGCTGGCCGGCCACGAGATACAGCTGCGGTCGCTGAGCGGGGAGGTCGGCAAAAAGGGGCGCTTTAGCGGATCCGGCACCGCGCAGATCGACCGATTCCGGCTGGGGAGCTACGATCTGTCGCTCAATCTTACCGATTACACACTCCAGGCCATCAGAGACTTCGAAGCGACCCTGGGAGGACGGGTCCGCATCCAATCGGTGCCGGGGGACGACGGGCCAATCCCGATGATCACCGGGCAGGTCGAAGCCAAGCAAGCCGTCATTACCAAACCGATCGCGGGTGAGGAGGGGCCGCCCTCGACCGTCAGCCTGCCGACGGAATCACCGTCGTGGATGTGCAACATCGATATCGAAGCGCCCAACAACGCCTGGGTTCGCAACACGGATCTGAACATGGAACTCGGCGGGGATGTGATCATCAAGCGCGACACAAAGGGATTGTACTTCCGCGGTGACCTTTCCGTGTTGAGAGGGTCGTACACGCTCTACAACAACAAGTTTCGAATCACGGATGGCCGAATCGACTTCTCTACGGCGACGACGCTACGACCCGATATCAGTCTGAGCGCGTATACCCCGCACCGGGTCGCGGGACAGCAGGAACGCCGGATCTTTCTCGATCTTACGTGGCCCTCGGACAAGGAAGAGCCGACCATCGCCTTGAGCTACGATGCACCCGGCTACAGCGAGACCGACCTGTGGAAGATGCTGGGCGGGCAGGTCGTCACCGGGGACGGGAGCCCGGCGTCGGCGGGCGCCTTTGGCGCGGCGACGGGAACCGCGCAAAACCTGGCATCCAACTACCTGGAACGGATCTTGAATGCACAGATGCGAGATGTGACGGTTGAGGTCGAATCCCGACCGCTGTCCGGCACGCAAGACGGTCGAAACGGGGATCGCGAGCTGACCATCGCCGTTGGGCGGTACCTGTCCGAAGATCTGTATCTAAAGTACCAACAAGGACTTAGTGCGGGAGGTGCCAGGGAGGTCGAAATCGAGTACCGGATCAGCAACCTCTTTCTCCTGAGGTCGGAGATCATTAAGCACCACGGACCCAAGGGGATATCCGGGAGCAGCCGCCGTACCACCGATGAGATCAATTTCGACCTCAAATTCCGGATCGAATACTAGCCATTCGGCCGTTTTTTCCCTTTGAGCAACCGCCTCTGGATACTTATTTTAGATTATATTATAATTATATAGGCGAGGGGGTTCGGTGGAGACGCCTATTGCCCCGGAAAGGAAAGCGCCTTGCGCCCGAGAGCAACGCCAATCCTGACACTTACAGCGCTCATTCTTCTCCTGCTGATCGCGATTCCTGCGCAGGCCCAGTTCGGCCGTAACAAGATCCAGTACAGGGATCTCAATTGGCAGATTCTCGAGACTCCCCACTTCGAGATCCATTTCTACCAGGGAAGCGAGAGTTTTGCGATAAGGACCGGTCTTGTGCTCGAGGACGGGTACAAGATGCTCTCGGAGAAGCTCCACATCACGCTTCCGTGGCGGGTACCGGTCATTCTCTATGCCTCCCACAACGATTTCCTCCAGACCAATATCCAGCTGAGCCTGATCCCGGAGGGCGTGCAGGCGTTCGCGGAGCCGTCCCGCAAGCGGATCGTGGTGCCCTTTACCGGTTCGTTCCCTGCGTTTGCGCACACGGCGATCCATGAGCTGGCGCACGTCTTTACATTCCAGATCGTATATAACCGTTTGATGGACAACGTCTTCTCGCGGAACGCCCTGTTCGGGATGCCGCTGTGGATTGCCGAGGGTATTGCCGAGTATCTCGCCGTCGGTTGGGACGTCGAGTCCGACATGTTCATTCGCGATGCGGTGATCCACGACTATCTTCCCGATCTGCGCTATGCGTACGGGTTCATGGTGTACAAGGGCGGTCAGGCGGCATTCAACTACATCGAAGAGACCTACGGCCGGGAGAAGGTCCTTGAGATCATCCAGGCGTTGGCGGTCACGCGCAGTGCCGACGGCTCGCTGGAGAGGACGATCGGGTTGAACACGAAGGAGTTCAGCGCGAAATGGCTCAAAGCGATGCGCAAGCACTACTGGCCGATGTACGGCGACAAGACCGAAGTCTCGGATCTCGGCCGCCGCTTGACCAACCATGAAAAGGAGCGCGGCGCGTACAATGTCAAACCGGTGATGTCACCGGACGGCGAGAGAATCGCGTTTTTCTCGGATCGCGGAGGCGGGCTGATATCGATCTACGTCATGGAGACGATCGACGGCAAGATTCAGAGAAAACTCGTAACGGGCGCGAAGTCCGACAGGTTCGAATCGCTTCATTTCTACACGAGCAGTCTCGCATGGAGCCCGGATGGTGACTACATCGCCTTCGTTGCGAAATCCGGCGGGCGGGACAAGATCTACATCGTGGACTCCAACAGGGGAAGGGTCAAAAAGAAGATCGACATCAAATCCGATGGCCTCGCGTCGCCGACATGGGCGCCCCAAGGAGACCGGATCTGCGTATCGGCCGTTTTTGGCGGACAGACCGATCTTCTACTGGTTGATGTCGAGACGGGTGATTACAAGCGTCTGACATACGATATCGCCGATCAGCTCAACCCTCGTTTCTTTCCCGACGGCAAGCGGATCGCGTTCGGCTACTATGCCGATAGGACACCGCCGGTGCCCGACGATCTCTCAGCGGCGGCGAGAAGAACGCTCCACGAGATGGATTTTCTGTCCGACAACCTTCGCAAGCACGTGACGCTGGACATCTGGGAGATGAACATCGAGACACTGGTCGCCAGACCGCTCGTCGAGACCGAAGGGGACGATCAGAGTCCCGTCGTCTTCGATGGCGGGCGCAAGATGGCGTTCACCTCCGATGTTACCGGTATCCGCAACCTCTATGTAGCCGATCTGGAAACGGGTCACTACCGGCGCGTGACCGATGTTCTCAGCGGTATCCACACGCCGGATGTCAACGAGGCTAACAATCGTGTGACGTTCGCCGCATTTGTCGGGGGCGGCTATGACATCTATGTCTCGGATGAGCTCGACGAACTGCTGAGGCAGAACTTCGACGTGACGCCAACGAAGATCGAGACAATCACCCGAGCGACAAAGAGAAACACACGGGCGAAGAAGATCAGCGGCGGCCAGGCGGGTATTCCCCTGGCGACGGTCCTGTCGAAGGCCACGCCTGAGCCGGATGTCAGACCGGACATCGAGGATCTCGTTTACTCGGTGACAGATGACGACACGACCGGAAAAGAAATCGATGTTGCGCCGCGTGGGCAGGGCGCGACGGTGATCGACGGGTCGGAACCACAGATCGCGGTGACCGAGGCACGCGGGAAAGGGAGGCAACCGGTAGAGGGTCTCGAGAGACCGGTAACGGGAGACGAACCGGTCGATCACGGCGGCAGTGTCAAACCGTACCGTTTCAAACTGGCCCCGGACTATATCGGCCAGGGAGGCGGGCTGTACTTCTCGACCGGGTTCGGGTTTGGGCTGGCCAACACGATCGCGATGAGTGACATGCTCGGTAACCATCGCGTGGTCATCTCGTTCAACATCTACCGGGATATCGCGGACTCCGATCTGCTCGGTGTGTACTACTATCTGAAAAAGCGCATCAATTACGGGTTTGGCGCTTTTCAATACAAGAACTATCTCAACAGCCGGGTAACGTCGGTTGGTGAGTCCTTCTCGACCCACAAGCTGTTTACAGAGCGGAACTACGGTATTTTTGGCCTCATCAGCTATCCGTTCGATACGTTCAACCGGGCGGATCTCGAGTTGACCGCGTTCGTCTCGGAGCGTCAGTTCTTCGAAGAACAGATCATTGATCCACGGACCGGGTCGATCGTTTATCAGGAATCGGAGAAATCGACGCGCCATCTGATCGAGCCGACGATTTCGTTTGTGCACGACGCCTCGTTTTTTAGCTACTTCGGCCCGATCGATGGCTCCCGGTATATCGTGAGCGTGTCCAAAGGCTTTGGCGTCAACGATTCCGGTGTGTCGCGGTCTACGCTGTATCTCGATTATCGCAGGTACAAAAAGCTGTTCCATCGCAACTCGCTCGCTGCGCGCGTGGCGTTCGCGGCCAGCGAGGGTGACGACCCGCGGCACTTCTTTATCGGCGGTCCGTCGACGCTCCGCGGTTACGATTACCTGAGTCTCAGCGGCACGCGTTTTGCGTTGTTTAGCCTCGAGTACCGTTTTCCGTTCCTCGATGCCCTGATCTTTGGCTGGCCGGGTCGGTGGGGTCTTGGCAACATGAGGGGCTCGGTGTTCTTTGATGCCGGCGCCACGTGGGACAAGGGCAACTTCACGCCGTTCGAGACGGTCAATCGCCGGTTCCAGACCCGCGATGTGCTCGCGAACATCGGTGGCGGCCTGTCGTTCTACTTCGGGTATTTCCTGCTCAACTTTCAGCTGGCGTACCAGACCGACCTGCAGACGATCGGGCACAGCCAGTTCTACTTCTTTATTGGTCCGGGCTGGTAGCCCGCGTCCTCAACCCTTTTCAAGTAACCCGTTGTTGATCCATTGCCGGATTGCGGTTAAGCTCTTGGCTTGCCGCGCGGGGTGCCCCGCACGTTCCTTGAGCGAGTACCCATCATGTCCGAGCCCAAGAAAGAGCATCCAACAATGGAATTGAACGACAGACAGAGACAAGCGGTTGAGGCGACGGAAGGCCCTGTGCTGGTTATTGCTGGAGCGGGGAGTGGGAAGACCCGTGTGTTGACCGAGCGAATCGCGCACCTGGTGCGGGACAAAGACGTCGCGCCACGCAACATAATCGCCTTTACGTTTACCAACCGCGCGGCGAGGGAAATGAAGGAACGGCTCGAAGCGCGCAATCCAGGGATATCCGACGAGCTATGGGTGGGCACGTTTCACGCCACCGGGGTCAAGATTCTGAGACGTCACGGTGTAAGGATTGGTGTCGAACGTAACTTCTCGATCTACGACTCCAACGACAGCCTCGATCTCGTCAAGGAATGCATCGCCCGCAAGACGCTCGAGGGGAGCATTCTCCGGTCGCCCATGTCCATCAGGGATCAGATCAGTCGATGGAAGAACGAACTCATATCTCCGGAAATGACAAAGGAGCGGGTGTCGAACAATATCGAGCGCCGGATAGCGGCGGTGTACCGTGCGTACGAGGCGGGGTTGCGCATGGCCAATGCGCTCGATTTCGACGATCTCATTGCCCGAGTGGTCGAGCTGATGGCGGTCGATGATGACGCGCGCGTGTACTACGCGAGACGGTTCCGGTATGTGCTCGTCGACGAGTTTCAGGATACCAACCCGATGCAGCTTGCGATGATCGACGCGTTGGCTTCCGAACACCACAATCTCTTTGTGGTTGGTGACGACGATCAGTCGATCTACAGCTGGCGGGGGGCCAAGGTCGAACACATCCTCAATTTCGATTCGCTCTACAGCGGCACCCAGGTGATCCGTCTGGAGCAGAACTACCGATCGACGCAGACGATTCTCGATGCGGCGAACCGCCTGATCGCCAACAACGTCGGTCGAAAAGGCAAGGAGCTGTGGACGGCCGGAGAGCGTGGCGACAACGTAGGGTTGATCGTCTCGATGGACGAAGAATCCGAGGCGATGAACGTCCTTCACACCGTCAAGACGCTTGTCGACGGCGGCGTGGATCTAAAGGATATCGCGATCCTCTACCGCACCAACGCGCAATCGCGGGCGCTGGAGGATGTCCTCAAACTCGGATCGATGCCGTATCAGATCATTGGTTCGGTGAAATTCTATGAGCGGGCGGAGGTTCGCGATATCCTTGCCTACTGCAAGCTTCTCGGCAACCCGGCGGACAACGTCGGGCTGAAGCGCATCATCAATGTGCCAAAACGGGGGCTTGGCAAGACCTCGTACGAGCATCTCGCCGAGGCGGCGGGGTTCAAGGATGTCCCGATCTTGCAGACCCTCCGGTCGGGAGCATTCGAGCTGGGCAGCGCGCAGACAAAACGTTGTGCGCAGTTTGTTCGCATGTACGAGAAACTCCACGCCGTTGCTGCCGAGAAGGATGCCCCGTATGTCATAGAAGCGATTGTCGAGGAAACCGGTTATCGAGATTATCTCAAGGATGCGTACCCTGACAGCGATTCGCGGATCGAGAACGTCGATGAGTTGATCAACGCGGCGGATGTCTACACCGATGGACGGGAGGACCGCTCGCTCAGCGCGTTTCTTGAAGAGATCGCGCTGGTCGCGGACATCGACGATCTCGAGAGCATCGGTGGGCAGCTGACCCTGATGACGCTACACAATGCCAAAGGGCTCGAGTTCGATTGCGTCATCATCGCGGGTCTGGAGGATGGGCTGTTTCCTCATGCCAACTCGATGGACAACCCGGAGTCGTTGGAGGAAGAGCGGCGGCTGTTCTATGTGGGGATGACGCGCGCGCGTAAGCGCCTGTTCTGCTCTTATGCAAACATGCGACGGCGCATGGGTGTGATCGAGGGTGCCGCGCCATCGCGGTTTCTCTACGAGGTACCCGAGGAACTGCTGGATGGCGCCGTCGATGCGTTTATTCAGGATGCCCAGAGGCAGGCGCTTGGGCTTGGCGGCGACGACTTCGGTCGATCGACGGGTGGTGGGCGGACCATGCCGACACTGGGGAAGGAGTTCGAGGACTACTCCCAGGAGGAAATCGTATACACGGTTGGGGCGCGGGTATTCCACAGCGATTTTGGCAGAGGTGTCGTGCGTAAGGTAGAGGGGTCGGGCGAGAACCTGCGGGTTACCGTGATCTTCGATGGCGGGGGAGAGCGGAAGTTTCTCGCCGCATATGCGCCGATGCGGCCGTTATAGCGTGGGTGGGACTTCAAACGGGTGATAGAGCGGCGTGAACGAGCCGCAAAGAGGATTTGCACCATGAAGATCGATTTAAAAACAATCGCCCATCTCGAGGCACTGGCCAGGATCGAGCTGACGCCGGAGGAGCGCGACGTGCTGTCCGAACAGCTGGGTCGCATCGTTGAGTATTGCGAGCAGATTCAGGGCCTCGACACGGATGACGTCGCGCCTACGAGCGCAGTCGTCCACGAGAGCGGGAGTGCACTCCGTGAGGATAGGGTGGAGCCGGGGCTGGACCGTGACGTAGTGCTCGGCGAAGCGCCCAACGCAAAAGACGGTTACTTTCGCGTGCCCAAGATCATCGAGAGGTGACATCCGTGGGTTTGAACGAATACGGTTTGAAACGTCTCGTCGAGATGAGCCGGAGCGGCGAGGTATCACCGCTCGATGTCGCCAGGGACCTGGTTCAGGCGATCGCGGCGCGAGAAAAAGACATCGGGGCGTATCTGGATTTCGACGGCGATCGTCTTCTCGAGCAGGCGGAGACGGTGACATTGGCCGGTGACTACAAAGACAAAGTGCTCGCCGGGATCCCGATCGCGATCAAGGACAACATTTGCAGCCGGGAAGCAAAGACCACGTGTGCCTCGCGCATACTCGATGGCTACAGAAGCCCGTATGATGCAACAGCTGTCGAAAAGCTCCGTGAAAACGGCGCCATAATCGGCGGCAAGACCAACCTCGATGAGTTCGCCATGGGCTCGTCGACCGAGAACTCCGGTTTTGGCCCCACAAAAAACCCGTGGAACCCCGGGCGCACACCCGGTGGCTCGAGTGGCGGATCGGCCGCCGCCGTGGCCGGTGATATGGCAATTGCCGCACTGGGAAGCGACACGGGCGGATCGATCCGGCAGCCCGCCGGTTTCTGTGGAGTCGTCGGGATGAAGCCGACGTACGGTCGCGTATCGCGCTACGGACTCGTTGCCTTTGCAAGCTCGCTGGACCAGATCGGACCGATCACAAAAAACGTGGATGACTGCGCGCTTTTGCTCGGTGCGATCTGTGGGCACGATCCACGAGACTCGACGAGTCTCAAAGGCGCCATTCCGGATTTTTCCACCGGTCTCGACAGAGGTATCGATGGCCTTCGCGTGGGCATCCCGAGAGATTTCCTCGAGGTGGGGCTGGACGCCGGGCCGCAGAAACACTTCGATGGGCTCATCGAGACGCTCGGGGGTGAGGGTGTGGAGGTGGTCGATGTGTCCTTGCCGCACTCGAAATACGCGGTGGCGTGTTACTACATCATCGCCGATGCCGAGGCGAGCTCTAACCTGGCCCGTTACGACGGTGTCAAGTACGGCCATCGGAGTAAACACTCCAGCGATATTCACGCGATGTACACGCATACACGCGACGAGGGTTTTGGCGCCGAGGTGAAGAGACGGATCCTGTTGGGTACGTATGTGCTGAGCGCGGGATACTACGATGCCTACTACTTGAAGGCGCAGAAGGTTCGCTCGCTCATCATTGATGATTTCACCAAGGCGTTCGTGCATTGTGATCTGATCATGCTCCCCACATCACCAAGCGTTGCGTTCGCGTTTGGTGAGAAGTCCGATCCCTTGACGATGTACCTGTCGGATGTTTTCACGATCCCCGTTAATCTCGCCGGGCTCCCGGGCGTGTCGATTCCCACGGGGTTATCCGAAGATCGGCTGCCCTACGGCGTGCAGCTCATCGGGCGTCCTCTCGATGAGGCGACCGTTCTGCGGGGAGCCAGAGGACTGGAGACCCTGGTTGGTTTCGAGGAGCGACCGTTTGCCTGAGTTCGAACCCGTCATAGGCCTCGAGGTACACGCGCAGCTGACGACCAGGAGCAAGATGTTCTGTTCGTGCTCGACGGCGTTTGGGTCGGCGCCGAACACGCAGGTGTGTCCCGTCTGCCTGGGGCTCCCCGGAGCCCTTCCCGCGATCAACGCCCGCGCCATCGAATCTGCGGTCAAAATGGGTTTGGCGACCAACTGCACGATCGCTGGGCGAAGCGTGTTTGCGCGCAAAAACTATTTTTATCCGGACTGTCCCAAGAATTATCAGATATCCCAGTACGAACGCCCGCTTTGTTCTGACGGTTTCATATGCATTGACGGTGACGATAGAAAGATCGGTATCACGCGGATCCATCTCGAAGAGGATGCCGGCAAACTGATGCACGAGGAGCATGACGACCACAGCTACGTGGATATGAACCGTGTCGGTGTGCCGTTGATCGAGATCGTCAGCGAGCCGGACATCCGCAGTCCGAAGGAGGCGGTGCGCTATGTGCAGAAGCTGCGAACGCTCGTGCGGTATCTGGAGATATCGGATGGCAATATGGAAGAGGGAAGCCTCCGGTGTGACGTCAACGTATCGCTCCGCGAAGCGGGGTCCGAGGCACTCGGCGTGAAGACGGAGATCAAGAATCTGAACTCTTTCAAGGCGGTCGAACAGGTCCTGGAGTTCGAGATCGAACGCCACGAGACGATGATTCGTGACGGTCGCGAAGTGTCCCACGAGACGCTTTTGTGGGATGCCGACAAAGGCGAGTCACAGCTCATGCGGTCGAAGGAAGAGGCACACGACTATCGGTATTTCCCGGAGCCCGATCTGCTCGTCCTCGATGTGCCGGACGCGTTGATCGAAAAGGCGCGGGGTGAGTTGCCCGAGTTGCCGGATGCGCGATCCGAACGATTTGTCACAGAGCTCGGGCTGCCCAAATACGATGCCGATGTGCTGACCGCGGTGCGCGAGGTCGCGAACTACTTTGAGGCCACATGGCGATTGTTGGGCGATGCGAAGTCGGCGAGCAACTGGGTGATGGGAGAGGTACTCCGCGAGTTGAAGGAGAAGAGGATCG
>CBDVBZ010000067.1:0-19094 GCA_965372355.1 uncultured bacterium
GGCCCGAGTGAATGGTCCCGTCGTACCCGAGACCTCCGTGTTCCAAGTAGTGGAGAGCCATGTAAGGAAGATCGACGGCAAGTCCACGGGGTACGTGCAGTATGGTGACGAAACCCATATTCACGCTGGCGCCGCAGGCCCGGCATGTTTCGAGCCCATAGGTCGGATGCTCTTGAATCTCGACGCCCGGTGGTGGCGCTGCCAGGAGCTGACTCAGCAACTGGGCGATCTGAACGCCGTCGAAGACGAGGTTTTGGTCTGTGTCCTGGTTTTCCCAGTTTGTGCCGGCCAGTATCTCTTCCGCAAACGAAAGGCAGTCCAGATCGATGTCGTCACTCACGGGAAGGCAGTGCGGGTTCTGCCCCAGGGCAGGGAGTGCGGTGGCGCCAAGCACGAGGGCGACGCCGGCAACCGCTTTTGCAAGCGCGCTCGGCAACCTGGTCGACGGGCGCGTCTGGGTCCCGGAGTTTCTGCCGAAGCGCTGTTGGCATTCCATGTGGACGCAGCGGTACTCCCGAAGAAGTGAAGCTGTCGATGGACACGCAGGGCACGCCCAGTGGAACAGAAGCTCCTGGTCACCCGGGAACAAATCATTCGGTCCGTAGGGCTTGTGGATGAACGCTTCCACGCAGCATGATGGATATCCAAAGAGCCGGCCTTGCAGGCGCATAGCGTTGGGTGTTTCGGCCAAACGCCTGCCATCGAAATGCTGCCGGTAGATGGCGGCGTAACGGGGCTGTCTCGCGAAAACAGTCTCGCGGGTCATGAGTCCGAGGCGTGTCCGCCGCGCAATCGATTCGACTGTTAGGCCCTCGGAGCGGATTACTTTTTGCAGATTGGCGCTGAGGGCCCTTTCCCATCGGCTGAGAGGTTTCAGCCCGTGACGAGTGAGCAGAATCAGGTAGGCAAGCTCGAAATCGAGATCGGTGAGGCGTGGAGGTGACATGATAACCTCCTTTTCGAATCATCGGGTGGCGATCACCGTCAGTGGGCGATCACTCTGTAAATCAAGGCCGCTCCGATAGGGGGGGAACGAGCCCACGCGACGTGCGCCTGGCGGCAGTTGCGGCAGGAGATATGCTATGGTTCGCGGCACCGCTCGACGCAAGCACCCAGGCGGCACCTCCCATTCCCCACCCCCATCCCTGTATTAATCTTAACCCCTTGGCAGGATTTGTCAAGGGAGCCAGTTTCTGGGTTGTAGACGCGGGACTATCTTGGGGACCGTGGATGCACTCGGCACGAGTACGGACAAGACCGGGTGCATGGGTCTACCAAATTCAGTGGCCTTGTTTGAAGCCGCGATAATGCCGTCGAGCGGGGCTGCCACTTCCTCGGGCAAAGGTGCGTACACATACCCCATTCTTGCCATCGCGATCTTACTTGCGCTCCACCACGGTGACGGCGGTCGTGCGGCGCTCGCCATCGCGCACGAACACCACGTCCACCTCGTCACCGGGTGAGAGTCCCTTTAGAATGTCGCTGAACCCGCGCAAATCCTCGACGGGCGTCCCCGCAAACTCCACGATAAGATCGCCCTCCTTGAGCCCCGCTTTCTCCGCCGGGCTGCCCGGGATGACGCCAGAGAGAAGAACACCATCGCCCGTGTGGTTAAAATCAGGAATGCTGCCGAAGCTGACGCGGCGGCCGCCGCCCCCGGAGGCGGGCGCTTTGGCCGCGGCTTTCTCCGCACCGGGCGGCATGAAGCTCAACGCCTCATCCCGGTCGGCCAGATACGAGACCAGCTCGCCCGTAAACTCCGCAATCCGTCCCATCCCCGCATAGTCGATCTTGTCGGCGGTGTCTCCGGGACGGTGATAATCCGCGTGGGGACCGGTGAAAATCTGGACTGCCGGGACGCCCCGCTTCACGAAGCTGACCTGGTCGCTCCCACCCGGATCCGCCTTCGGCAACTCGAGGTCAAACCGGAAACCGTAATTGACCCCCTGGAGGATGTGCGTGAATTCCTCGGCCGTACCCGCACCAAATATCGTGAGCGCGCCGTCGAAGAGCCGTCCCACCGTGTCCAGATTGATCATGCCGGTACACTGATTCAATGGGAACACCGCGTGCCCCGCGTAGTGGGCGCTCCCCAACAGCCCTTTCTCCTCACCGGAGAACGCAATGAACACGATCGCGTGGGCGAGCTCGCCTTGCTCGCGAATGCGCCGCGCGCATTCCAGCAGCACGGCGACCCCGGAAGCGTTGTCGTCGGCGCCCGGGTGGATCTTGCCGTAGTTCGCTTCACCGGGCTCACCCAACCCCAGATGGTCGTAGTGCGCGCCAACGATGACGTGCCGTTCTCCTTCGGTCGCCCCCAAAACGCCGATGAGATTCACCAGGGTCGTACCGCCGGGGCCGGCGAACGGCTGGCGGTAACCCTTTTCCCCGAATGGACGAAGACCCGCTTCCTCAAATCGCTTTTCCACATAGACGAGCGCCTTCTCGAGACCATCGGTACCCACGCCGCGCCCCTCGAACGCGTCCGAAGCCAACATCTGTACGTCCGTCTGCAGCAGATCGGCCGTGCCCTCATCCGCCCGAGCGGGGCAAGAGACGGCGGAAAGCCCGGCGAGCACGAACAACCCCGGCAACAAACCCGCCAACAATCTTTCCAACAACCCCGGCAGGATCAGCCGCAGCGCCAACCGCTCCGGCGCGATTGGCCATCGAAACCGTGCATGCATGCGTGTCATTGTCATTCCTCCATCAAGTCCAGACGCAGCGGGGAACTCTCGACCACCCAGCTGCCCTTGTCCACGTTGGTCTCGCCGTCGAAGACGAGATAACTGTAGCGACCATAGTGCGGTAGCTTTCGGCCCAGGGCCTCGACCACCGAGGCGTCGGCGGGCAGCACCACCGTCCACGGGATCTCCTCGTGACCCGGATCCCGGAAACTCGCCACAAACGTTTGTCCCCCGGCCAATGCATCGGCCCGCAGCTTTACGGGCGCATCGCCGAAGGCCCGTGTTCTTGCGAAGACCGTATCGGCCAGATTCCCGTCCCCAAAAAGCCACACGCCGCGACCGTTCGGTTCCGTGAAATCCGCCTCGGCCACAACGATCGCGTCGTGGTTGCGGCTCCACTCGGCGGCAAGTTTCTTTAGGGCCCCGGCCATGCCGGACGCGCAGCGGGAACCCATCACCACGACGACCGAGTCGGCCCCGAGGATCTGGCTCAGTGCGGGAGGGATCTCGCCCCGGTGGAGCTTGCGGAATATGTCGAAGTCCGGATCGACGGCCACCCAGTGCGTACCCGCCGGGAGTGCCACCCGGGCCGCGGCCGAGTCCAGGGGAACCTCACGTGAGTGCACTTCGCCTCCGGATTCATACCGGACCCGCACCTGAAGATCGTAGAAGGGTCGCTCCTGACGGAGCTCGATCCAGACGTCCGTCCCGTCACCTTCGCGCGGCCCATCATTGTGGTCCACCCTATCGTCGCCGTCCGCTCCATCGCTCTCGTTCGCACCATCGCCTTCACCCGTTTCGCCACCTCCACCGACGCCATCGCCACTGGCAACGCGGGCCACAGAGAGAACCGGGGCGCCGGGCCGTCCGATCCACTGCTCGAACCACGCGGTGAGTGGTCGATCACAAGCCGCTTCAAAACTGTGAATGATGTCGTCCCAGTTCGCCTCCTGGAAGAGATGCTCATTATAGAACCCGCGCAGGCCGTCGAAAAAAGTGTCCTCTCCGAGAAGCCGCCTCGCCATGTGAAACACCATCATGGTCTTGCCGTAGCCCACGGCCTGCGTGGCGGCGCTTTCGCGCTCTGTAAAACGGCGGAGGGCGAAGTCGCGCTCCCCGGAGCTTGCGTAGTCCAGATAGGCTTGAAGCTGACTGAGCCGGTAGTCCCGGGCCGCGGCGTCGCTCTCGCGCGCCTTGTAGGAGTAGTCCGCCATATACGTTGTGAGCCCCTCGCACCAGTTGCCGCCCTCATAATCGACGAAGACACCGTTGCCCCACCAGTTGTGGAGGATCTCGTGGCCGTAGCTCGTATGAACGATGAAGGGGAGGCGGATCACCCGGTCACCGAGCAGTGTGAAGCTGGGCATCCCGAATCCCGTCTGCCACCAGTTCTCGACCATGGCGAATTTGTCGAACGGATAGGGGCCGATCATCCCGTCGTAAAGATCGAGATAGTCCCCAGTGGCATCGAGATAGGTTTGGCAAAGATCCCCGGGCGTGTTCTCATACGTAAACGTATAGGCTGTTACATCGCCGTGAGCCGTCTCGCGGACGACGTAGGGACCGGCGATCAGGTACGCCTCGGTCATGGGATCGTCCACCACCCAAAGCGATTCGACGCGCCCGTCATCTGTGACACGGCGTTCGGCCCAGGTCCCCTGGCTCACGCTCTCCCAACCCGACGGCACAACAGCGCGAAGCCGGTAGCGAAACAGGTTCTCCCCACTCCAGGGAATCCAGAACGTGGAACCCGCCAGGTAAGCACCGCGCTCACCGATGAGCCCGATCGTGGTCTCGAAGCCGCGGCCATAGGCCACCTCGGGAGGATGCAGGCTGTCGTACACACTGCCCGCATAACGCAGGGTGATGATGAGCTCGTCCGGCCATCCGTCGGCCGGCGGAAAGATGGTGATCTCCCCTGCGGCGGCGTAGTCATCGAGATGTTCGTAATCCGGCCGTTCCCAGAAGTGGCGCGGCTGGAAGCCCTCACTTCGCTCGACCTCTAGCGGCGCCCCCGCCAGATCGACGGACTCTATCGCCAGACCCCGGTGCAGCAGAAGGCGCAGGGGCCGCGCGGGATCGGCTGGAGCAGCCAGCTTAATAAGGTCGATCACCTCGAGCCGGTTCGCGGCGGGCTCGATCGCGGCCCGGATGTCATGATGGATGATGGACCCGTTCTGGGCGCCCTGCGCCGGGACCGGAACCGGGACGGCGGCGAGCGCGACCAGGCACAGCAGACCTGCCAACGTCGCACCCGGGAGCACCAGTCTCCATGACTTCGGGGATCGAAATTTGTCCAAGCGTTGCACTTTTCTTACCTCGCAGTGGTCTCGGATGGGTGCCAGCAACCCACTCTCGAGGCGATGTTCGAGCGGTAATGGCGCTGCCTGTCTCTGTTGAAAAGGCGGGTCCTGTGGCTTTTATTAACTTCGTCCGCCTTGCCGTTTCTGCAGTTACACTGATGTTATTGTATCATGGATTGCATGATATTCATCCTTTTACGCAGTCCTGCATTGGAAGGGGCAGGCATTCCCGCGGCCGCGTATTTGCGGCATCTATCCCGACGGTTGAATCGATTCGACGGGTCGTGTAGAGTTCAGAGGGCTTTATCCATTCTAGAGTGCCCCCGGCGGGGCGTAGGAGGAGACGAATTGTTCTCGCAGCTTGTATCGGCTGCGTCGCTCGCCCTGGCCGTCTTGAGCGTCGCGCCCCCAGCGGGGCTGTCTCGTTCGAGCGCGCCGCAGGACAGAGGGCTCGTGACCGCCCACTTCGTCGTCACCGCCGGCGACGCCCTGGAGCCCAAGGACCTGCGCGTCGCCGCGTCTGCCGCCGAGGACGTCTACGCCGAGGTCGCCGCGTTCACCGGAGGCATCCCCAGCGGCGATCCAATCCACTGTACCCTCTATTCTTCACTCGAGGCCAAGGGTCTCGCCACGGGCTACACGACGCCGGCGCACGCGTTTTCGGCGTCGGGCACCGTCGTGGCGTCGATGGAGACGGGCTTTGACGGTGAAGGCCGCAGAGAGCTGGCCGTCGTCCTGCTGCGCCGCGCCCTCGGCAGACCGGTGACGCACCTGCTCGAGGAAGGATTGAGCGTACGTTTTGCGGAACGCTGGTGGGGGATGGATCGTGGCCGGCTGTTCGGGCTCGCCTCCGCGCTGGCGGCGACCGGTCTCAGCGACGATCTCGATCGATGGTTTGACCGCCGTAGGGTTCACGCCGAATCCGGCCTGATCGTGCGTGTCGCGGGTGCGGCGCTGGTCGACCGGTTACTCGAGCGCTGGGGTCGCGACAAGTTTTTGGATCGCTACGCGTCGTGGCGACCCAACGAGAACGACATGACGGCGATCCGGGCTGACTGGAAGCGATTGGCAGACGAGCGCCGCAACGTCGAGTCAGTTGACCGGCCGCGACTCGCGGCGGACCCGTTCGAGCGGGGATTCTGCCACGCGCACGAGGGTTACCGAATTCGCGACGGCTATCTGTCGTCCGAATCCGACCGCGCACTCGCCGACCTGCACGAGCTCGGCGTGAACGCCGTGTCGCTCACCCCTTTTACCTATATGCGAGACCCCAAGCGCCCATCGGCCCTGCGATTCTCCCAAGGCGCCGGCGAGGAAAACGACGAGGGCGTCGTGCACGCCGCGCGGACGGCGCACCGCCTGGGCATGGTGGTCATGCTGAAGCCGCACATCTGGATACACGGCACTTGGCCCGGCGAGATCGAGATGCGCGACCCCAGCGGCTGGGAGGTGTTCTTCGACGAGTACTTCCGGTGGATTCGACACTACGCGATCCTGGCCGAAATCCACGGTGTCGAGAGCCTCTGCGTCGGGGTCGAAATGTCCAGAGCCACGTTGACGCAGGCGCCGCGATGGCGAGAGCTCATCGACCGGGTTCGCAAGATCTACGGGGGGCGGATCTTATACGCAGCCAATTGGGGCGAGGAATTCGAGGGCATCTCGTTTTGGGACGCGCTTGACGCCGTCGGCATCGACTGCTACTACCCGCTGAGCGATTCCAGTACCGTCGGCGACGACGGGTTGCGCCGAGCCGCCGCCGGTGTCCTGGATCGGATAGAAGCGGTTTCCCGGCGGGTCGGCAAACCCGCCGTCATCACCGAGATCGGTTTCACGAGCACGCCGGCGTGCTGGATCGACCCCCATACGACGCGCGGCGACCCGGGTATCGACCTCGGGGCGCAGGCGCGCTGCTACGAGGCCTACCTCTCCGAGCTACTCAACCGCGACCGGATCGTCGGTGTGTATTGGTGGAAGTGGCCGAGTTCGCTCGACCGGGGAGGACCTGACGACCGAGGGTTCACGCCCCGGGGCAAACCCGCCGAGGCCGTGGTGAAGAAGTGGTACCGCAACGGCTTCGGCCGGTGATAGCGCGCTTCAAAACCCCCGGATGCGACATTTCTCGAACAGCCAAAGTCTTCGTGGCTGCGCTTCTCGGGCGCCAGCTCATGCGACACTTTCTCAACCACAGAATCGTGTACACTCAAGCACTGAGCGAACTACTTGTCCGCCTTAAACGGCGGATGTTTCGGCCATGGCCGCGGATCCGCCGCCATTGCCTTCTTGAGTTCCTCGATCCCTGTCATCAGCTGAGCGTCGTAAGCGCTGAACACCTCCGCCCGCACGGGGCCGGTATTCACCGTGCCGCCCGGTATAACCGTCAACTCCGAGCACGCCATTATCGTCGACAACGCGTATTACTCGGGCAACACGGTGCCGGTCAAGAACAGCACATGGGGGGCCATCAAGGAGTTGTATCGCTGAGCTTCTAGCGCACCGGGAATCCAGAAAAGCTTTCTTGTAAGGAACATCCGCCTCTTCTGACCAATATCAAGATCTTCTCACGATCACAATGAAGAACAGCTTAGTCGTGCCTTCTAGTTGACATGACACGAGGTAGCCTCGTGAGAGGCTCTGGTAACGAATAACGCCATAACAAGGGAGATAGAACATGGGAAAGACCTATCAATCGATTGAAATCGAAACTACCGCGGAACGCGTATGGGATACCATTCGTGATTTCCATCACATGAATTGGGCTCAAAGTGTCATAACGGATCTTCAGATCGTCGGGGAGGGTCCGGGTGATCAGAACGGGGCAGTCCGCGTGCTGAACGGAGCATTTCGCGAGACGCTTCTAGAACTCAGCGACGAGAATCGGACTTTTGCGTACAGCATTGACGACGGGCCATCGCCCCTGTCAAAGAGCGAAGTAAAAAACTACGTAGGCCGAGTTAAGGTCTCTCCGGCAGGACAGAAGGGCAAAACACTCGTTGAATGGTCATCTACTTGGGAAGACAACGACGAGGCGGTTCACGAGTTTTGCCACGGCATGTATGTGGGCCTTTTAGACGAATTGAAGAAGAGTCTGGAATAGAAACACTCCCCCACCGATGGTTTTCAAGGCGTTTTCTTTGATCCGGACGGTGCGGACGTGGGCGCGGTGGAAGGCGGCGGGGTTGGCGGGGGTACATTCGTCACAAGTTCCAATAATCCCTCGGTAAGAATCTTTTTTGCTCTGGCGTCTCTCACTTTCGGGTTCTCCGCCCCGATCACCACCGCAATGGCTCTTTTGTCCTTCCTGGTCGCAGTCGCCGCGATGGAAAAGCCCGCGGCATAGAAAAACCCCGTCTTTAGCCCGTCACAACCGTCCACGCTCTTCAGCAATGGATTGTGGTTGTCCATAATGAATGGCTCTTCGGCATCCGTCCTGAAGAGGCGTCTTCTGGTGGACGTGTATTTCAGCACGATGGGTTTTTGCAGGAGCACCCGGCAGAGTTCCGCGATATCGCACGCCGTGGAAACATCCGGCAGCTGCCCTCTACCCGGGGGCAGGCCGTGCACCGAGTGAAATACGGTATTTGTCATTCCGATATCCTGTGCGCGCTTGTTCATCAATTCAACAAACGCTTCCTTGCTGCCGGCGTAGTGGATGGCCAGCGCCGCCGCCGCGTCATTCGCCGATCTGACGATGAGCGCGTAGAGCAGTTCGTCGACAGGGAACACTTCTTTTTCCTTTAGATAGACCTGCGATCCACCAATTCTGGAGGCCGCCGCCGTCACCGTGACCGGATCGTCCAAGGTCAGGTGATTAGACTCAACTGCCTCGAGGATGACGAGCAGCACCATCAACTTGACCACGCTGGCCGGGTATCCCCGGGTATCCGCGTTGTCCTCAAAAAGGACTTCTCCCGTGGCTGCGTCGATGACAATGGCACCCAAATACGGGTTGTCGGACTTGATTTCCAGGGCCACTGCCGTCGAAACGGCACAGATCAGCAACACGAGGATAAGCGTTGAGCTAAAGCAATAACTTGTTTTCATAAACACAGTGGTTTCGGTTCTGAGAATCTAAAGCCTTCCGGGGTCGCTACGAATCCAGAATGCTCCAACAAAGAACAGCTTGATACCCGGCAGGATACCGATGACCGATCTCTTTGACAAGAGTAACTATGCCTGAATCAGATGCGTGAGGAAGACTCGCCTGGCCATGCCGCGGAACGCATAATACTCGACCAGCTGCCATATCGCAGTGACGGAATACGGGCGAACAAAAAGGGCCGGACTCGACGTCCGGCCCTTTTCGCACGATTTCCGTCGGGATCTAGCCGGCGGCTTCGATGAGTTGCGCGGGAGAGACGACCGAGCCGTACTTCTCCTTGAGGCCCAGAAGGCCTTTCTTCTGCTCTTCGTACACCTCGAAGATCTTCTTGGGAATGTGCTTGTCCTTGCCGTATGCCTCCGTCTGGAGGTCGATTCGGCCGACGATATTGTCGATGTACAGCGAGAACTGCATGTTGTACAGCTCCTGCGGATATTCCTTATCGATCTTCGATTTGAACAACCCTTTCAGGTCTTCGTACTTCGGAATCCGGCCAATCGGTGTTTCGATCGCCTCGACTTCCTTGTGAGCGAGCAGCTCGAGCCATCCTAGCCACACCTTGACGTCTCGCTTTTCTCCAAGCAGCTTTGTGCCTTCCGTACCGCCCCTGGCGTCGTGCGTCAGGAAGTAGTTCAGACCGGCCATCACCGGGCGCTTGTCGTCGGCGATGTCTTTGTTGTTGAAGAAGTCAAACTGCACCTGCATGTAATCACCCAGCGCGCCGGGGATAAACGGTGCGTTCGCCCACGGGGCGCGTTTCACGCCGGTGGCGCCGACTTCCGTCGCTGTCGCGGCGGATACAATCGAGGCGCCGATGGACACGCCGTGATCCGGGTTTTTTGCAACCCACACAGGGGGCATCGTGTTGCTGTCGCGGCCACTGTAGGTGACGACACGCGTTTCCACGCCATCAGGATTCTGGGCTTCTTCCGAATAGTTTTGCAGCGCGCTCGACCGGAGCGTGCAGCGGGAGTTCGGGTGAGACAGCGGAATGGCTTTGCCTTTGTCGTCTGTCTTGCCCTCTTTCCAGTCACCCTGGAAGTTGAACCCTTCCTTCGGGTGCTCTTCGCCGTTTCCAAACCAGTGCGGTTTGAGGTCCTTGTCGATCAGTACGTTGGACCAGATGACCTCGGTGCCCGGGTTACGGAGCAGTTTGATCAGGAGGGGATCGCCTTCTGCGTTGACGTCCTGGACGATGCCAAAAACGCCGTTTTCGGGGTTGATCGACCTGACCGTCCCGGCTTTATCGATCCACATCTGCGCGAGGTCGTCACCGATAAAGTCGGTTCCCACCATTGCCGTCGTGGTTTTGCCGCAGCCGCTCGGAGCGGCGCCGGCGAAGTAGGTCACCCGTTCTCCCGGACCGCGCAGGCCGGTGATGAACATGTGTTCGGATAGTTCCTTACCCTTGCCGAGGTAGGTGGCCTTGTCGACTGCGAAGCGGTGGTTTCCTTTCTTCATCAGCAGCGTGTTACCCGCATAGGTGCAGAACATGCTAAAAGTGGTCCACCAGCTGCGGTCCATATAGACACGCGCGTTGGGCAGATCTTCGGGACGGTTCTGCCCCTCGCTGTGGACGTTTGTGAAGAAGTGCCCGGCCTGGTCGACTGCTTTGTCAAATCTGTCGAAGATATTCCGGTAGAGCAGTTCGGCGCTGTGGCTTACGTAAGCCGAACTGGTGATCTCCAGAGCCGGGTTGGCGGCGGGGGCGCCGACGGGTCCGCGCATGTAGAATCCCACAACCATCGTCATGCCCTTCATGATACCGGACATATTGGAACGGATATCCTCTAAGGCCTCGTCGCGCAGTTTCTTCTTGGCCAGCGAGCTGATTTCCTCGCCCTCATTAGCGATATAGAACGTGCGGTCGACGATCCGGCCCTGCTCGTCCTTGAGATCGTAGTGGATCGTGTGATCCGGCATTGCCAGTTTCTTCTCTTCACCCTTCTTTAGGGCGTACTCGCGAACCCATTGCTGGTCTGTTTCCGAACCGTCGTTAACGAAAACTGCATCCGGTTTACACATGGCGATCGCGTTACCGATCTTCATACGAACTTCAGGGTTCTGAATCTTCTGGATCTTGGCGTAGTTCACATCGTCCATTTTTTCCTTGAACAAGGCGTCCGCCGCTTCGGCCGACTTTACTCCGCCGATTTCTGACAAGATATCGACACCCTTTTTGAGCTCTAACATGACTGATGTCCTTTGAGGTTAATTATGCCTATGAAACAACTGCGCAGATCTATCCACGCTCTCGCGGACAGGTTTGCGCCGAATATGACATTCCACTATACCGCCTGCGAACAGCAACCTCAAGTCAAAATCAAGGATTAGGAGTTTCGGAAGGCCTCAACAGGCGTCCCGGCGGGCTTGGCCGCGGCCGTCTTTGACCTTGATCAAGTTTGAGAAGCTCATCGTGGATCCGCGGTGCTCCCCAGGGTCAGTTTATCCCGAACTATCCTGCAAGCGGAGGCGGTCCGCCGCTCCGCCGGGCCCGGCTCCAGCACGCACCAAAGCCGTTGAGGTGCTGACGGATAACGGTCTCGGGGCCGCGATGACCGTCACCCGAATAACACTGCGTGCTGCAGGGCATCGCGTTACAGAAGCTGGCTCCCCGGATGGCAGTTCTTCAGCCACCAGTTGGCCGCCAATTCTTGATTATATACTTGAGGTGATCGACTCCCGTCCCACAACACCCTCCCAGGATCTTGACTCCGTATTTTCGATTCAGCGTCAACATCTCGTCTGCCCACTTGCACATATCGCCCACTTGGACTTGGATATGGCCATCGAGATCAACATGGTCCAATGCCGAGGCATTGGCCTGATAGCCTATTAACCTGCTAAAAAGCTGGCGCGGTTGTTTTGCAGCGTTCAGAAAACTTGGATGTGCACAATTAACCATAAAGCCGATTGGCTGTTCCCAACCCACTTCATCAAGAACGCTTACGGCCTCCAGGAGCGGGGTTCCATCAAGCACGCAACCCTCGCGATTGATCACGAAGCTGATTATATACGGCACTCCCGTCGCCGCCATGGCTTTCGCTATCCCGATTGCCTCGTGAACGTTCGGCAACGTCTCTGCAATTAGAAAATCTGCCCCAGCGCCTGCCAGCTGATCAATTTGCCAGGAATGAAATTCTTCTGACTCTTCAGTAGATAAGCCCTCCTCCGGCCTGTAACAATCATTCTTACAGCCAATCAATCCCCCAATCTTGATGTCTGACTTGATTGGCCCCTGCTTACGCCGTAGTGTGCTCATAAACTGTACGGCTTCAGAATTTAGTTCGTGACTGACATCGCACTCATAAACTCGTTCCTGATTCGCACGCCAGGTTGGTGTGCATATGAGAAGCGGCAAGCGGGCGTCCTGAGAGATGTCGATGTAACCTTGGTAGACATTCTCAAGTTCATGCCGTCCGAACTCATCGTGTAGTAGTGTTGCATTGGCAAGTCGGGGATGAAGCTCGACTCTATTGTCTCTCCGCAACTTTTCCACAACAGCTGCTTCCATCAGTATCAAATCGTGCTTGTAAAGAAGCTGTTTCATATCCACGACGTCATTCTGCGAGGTCTCCCCGGGGTTTCTTTGACTTCGGCCATGCGATCTATCGTGCGGGTGAGTTATCTGCTATGACCGCAAATTACAGGGGAGCTTTTGCCTTGGCAAGCGCTATGTGGACGGCCCGGGCAATCAATGGAAAGTACCGCGGGAGGGCCAAATCGGGTATACTTGACCGAGTCGCAGGGGTGGTCTCCCGTGGAAAGGAATTCGTAGAATGAATAAACAACTGTTTCTCCACGAAGAAATTATGCTTCTCGCGCTTCGCAATCGGGAAGGGACCGTCGCGTCCTGGACGAATTTCCAGTACGCGATCGGTGGCGCCGTGCTGGCCGAGTTGTTGCTCGAGGGCCGCGTGGCGGTCGAAACGAGGAGGAAGAAGAAATATCTGCAGCTCACGGACTCGACGCCGTTCGGCAATACGGTTATCGACGAATGTCTCCAAAAAGTCACCAACGCAAAAAAACGCGCCCAATTGCAGACGTGGGTCTCCCGCTTCGCCCGTGTAAAAAAGCTCAAGCATAAGGTGGCGACACAGTTGTGCCGGCGGGGAATTCTGCGTTCCGATGAAGACAAGGTACTTCTGATCTTCTCGCGCAGTATCTACCCCGAGATCAACCCGGAACCCGAACGACGGATAATGGACCGGCTGCAAGAGACGATATTCACAGACACCGAAAATGTGGAGCCCCGCACCGCGGTGCTCTTGTCACTGGCGAAGAGCGCCGACGTGCTCAAAGTCAACTTTGACAAGAAGCAACTCAAAGCCCGTAAGGACCGTATCGAGCGGATTATAGACGGCGAAGTAACGGGCACGGCGACAAAAGAAGCGATCGAGGCGATGAAGGCGCGCGTCATGTTGTCGATCATAACCTCGTCTTAGGCTGAGATGCGCCGCTACCTCCATCGCTACCAAGTATTCCATCCGCCCTGTCGCCGTTGCGGTTACGGCGGAGCGAACTCAACAAAAAAGCCCCAAGCACAGCATCCTGCTTGAGGCCGGTCGGTCCTGTACCTTCTGTTTATTCGTCCGCCCCCCACGTACCGGATTCAGTCGGGATCGGCCGCATCTTCCGCCACTACCTCCCACTCTGCTCCATTTCGGCCCATTTCCTCTAGATCGGCGCTTCACAAGCGTCTGGTAAATGATATAAGATTCGGGGGGCACGGGTCCCGTTGCCATGGTAACGCCATGATGCTGAACCTTCACGTCGCGTGGATTGGATTCCTGATGGGCTGCGTCTCGGGCGCGGTCGCCGGGCTGTTCTTCCATGGCGAGAACTGGCTCGGTGGGTACGCGTCGTGGACGCGACGGATGATCCGGCTCGGACACCTCGCTTTCTGGGGCCTCGCGTTATTGAATCTCGCGTTCGCCTTGACCGCCCGGGCCTTGGGGCTCACGTCGGGCCTCGCCGTCGCATCCACGTTCTTGATTGTCGGCGCCATCACGATGCCGCTCGTGTGTTACCTGAGTGCGTGGAAGTCGTACTTCCGACACGTGTTCTTCATTCCTGCCCTCTCGGTAACAGTTGCTGTCGTCCTCTTTCTGCTGAGGATATTCGTACAATGAAGATCGCACTCATCGCAATGAGCGGTATTCGCGTCTATGATCGCGAGCTACTCAAGCTCGGACTCACACTCCCCGGCTTCGTCGAACGCAGCAAGACCATCGCGTCGTTGCCGAGCCTGGGCCTCCTCACACTCGCGGCACTAACGCCGCCAAGTCACGAGGTTCAGTACATCGAAATGCCCGACTTGCCGCCCGGGGGCACGACGCCGGGACATTTCGACCTCGTCGCCATCTCGAGCTACACCGCCCAGATAGACGAGGCGTATGAGCTGGCTCAACGCTACAGGAGCCAGGGTGTTCCCGTGGTCATGGGTGGGCCCCATGTCACGGCTCTACCGGAAGAGGCATTGCGATTCTGCGACACGGTCGTGATCGGCGAGGGGGAGCCGTGCTGGTCCGAGGTGCTGGAAGACGCCGAAGCGTCCGCACTCAAGCAGCGCTACGGCTCGCGCAAGGGTGACTACGATCTGGCCGATGCCCCCGTCCCCGCGTTCGAGCTCCTCGACATCTCGGAGTACAACCGGCTCACGGTGCAGACGAGCAGGGGATGCCCGCACCTGTGCGAGTTCTGCGCCGGCTCCGTGCTGCTCACGAATAGGTACAAACAGAAGCCGGTCTCGAACGTTCTGAAAGAGATCGATCGCATCCTGTCGATCTGGGACCAGCCGTTCATCGAGTTCGCGGACGACAACAGCTTTGTGAACCACGCCTACTGGAAGGAGCTGCTCCCGCCGCTGAAAGAGAAACAACTTCGTTGGTTCGCGGAAACCGACCTGTCAGTGGCCGACGACGACGGTCTCCTCGACCTGATAAAGGCGGCCGGTTGCACGCAGGTGTTGATCGGACTGGAGAGCCCCACCCAAACCGGCCTGGGTGGCCTCGAGCTGAAGAGTGATTGGAAGCTTAGGAAACTGCCGCACTACAAGGATGCGATAGCGAATATCCAATCCCATGGCATCACCGTGAACGGCTGCTTCATCATCGGATTGGACGGACACACGACCGACGTGTTCGACGAGATCTTCGAGTTCGTGAAGGATGTCGAGCTCTACGAAGTCCAAGTCACTGTTATGACGGCCTTTCCGGGCACTCCCCTGTACGAGCGACTGACTCAGGAGGGCCGGCTGATCGAGCCCGAGAACTGGAAGAAGTGCACCCTGTTCGATGTGAACTACCAGCCTGCGAACATGTCCCCACAGGACCTACGGGATCGGTTCAGAAAACTGGCCGTGGAACTATACAGCGATGATTTCACGAACTGGAGAAGGCGCACGTTCAAAGAAAGCCTCCGCAGGAGGCGGGAGGGAATATCATAATGAGAAAGGCCGTTTCACTGCTTTTCGTTGTCGCTGCGGTCTACGACGGGCTTCTGGGATTGCTCTTTCTTTTCGCCGGCCCCTCCGCGTTCCAGTGGTTCGACGTGACACCGCCCAATCATTGGGGGTACATGCAGTTTCCCGCGGCGATCCTGATTGTGTTTGCGATCATGTTCGCTGTGGTCGCGAAGGATCCGGTGGCCAACAGAAACCTCATCCCGTATGGCATGTTGCTCAAGGTGTCGTATTGCGGCGTTGTGTTCTTTCACTGGTCCAAGGCAGGAATTCCGGACATGTGGAAACCCTTCGCGATCTGCGACCTCATCTTTCTGGTGCTCTTCGTCTGGGCGTACCGGTCGCTTGCGAAGCTGAGCCCTAGATGAGGTACTTGCCCGCCTCTCGCTCCCCGGAACATACCGTATCACGAACTTTGCAAGTATTCCTCAATCGGTCTAAGCGCCAGCCGGTTAGACCATCAAGAACCTATCGAAACCCCATAGCGGTCGCATTGGAGTGGCAGACGATGACCGACGACGGTCGGGTGGTCTCGAGAGCGGCCCTGGCGAGGCGGCTCGGAGTCTCGCGAGCGAGGGTTACACAGGTCCCAGAGAAACTGGCCCCAGGCGTAACCCTCTTCGGAATGTTCTGAGTTTCTTGGGGATTTTCGAGAGCGTAGGACCGCGTTAACCGGAGGGTCGCTAGTTCCGTGGTCTACCCGATCATTATTCCAATCCCGCTCTCATTAGTACTCCCCTAAACCTCGGTTCATCAGGAATACGATAGCAATCGATTGGAATAACATTACACCAGGGGAGAAAACTGTCATGTTGTATGCACGCTTGTTCTAGCCAGAACGACGCTTGGTCCAACTCACCCCGGGCCAAATGAATATAGAAGAAACCCATGGGGGGCACATAATCATGTTTTGACCTCCGCTTCAGATTCTCGAAGAGTTTCTTCCCCTGGGCCTTCTTTCCGGAATCAAAGTAGGTTGTTGCAAGAATCATCGCCGGCCACGGCGTTCCGGCACCAAGTTCAACCGCTTTCTCAAATTCTGCAACCGCTTCTTCAATCATTGATTTTGCTCGATATGCCAGCCCGAGATAATAGTGTGCTAAGTAGAAACTTGAGTTCATCGTCAGGGCCATTTGCAATTCCTCTATCGCATCCTCATACTGACTACCCCAAATACACGCAAGACCTACGTGTGTGTTAACAATGTTCGAAAGCGGATCCAGCTCTTGTGCTCGCCTCGCCTCGATTATGGCTTCGTCGTGGCGCTGGGTTAATGACAATAACCAGGAGTGGCTCATGTGAACTATCGCGGAACTTGGGTTCAACTGCAGGGCTTGTTTCAATTCACTTTCGGCTAGCTTCCAGTTCCAGTCATAATACGCGTAAACGAGACCTAAAGCAGCGTGGGCCTCGCCGAGCGTATCATCAATTTCCAGAGCCTTGTTCACGCATACCTTCGCACGCGGATATGCCTCGTTTGGGGCCATGTTCCCAAAATAGGCGGTGACGTAGAAGACCTCGGTCAGTCCATAATAAGCCAATGCGTAGTCTGGATCTTTTTCCAATGCGCGTTCAAAATAGTCGATGGCTTCCTTGAATCCATCGGCTGTGTACTTTCGCAAGAAGTACATACCTTTCAAATAAAGGTTGTAAGCTTCCAGATCAAGTGTATGACGCTTTAAAATCGCCGTCTCTTCTCCGCCCAAGAGTTCGACCTTCAGCTTGTTTGCAACCGCCAGGCCGATTTCATCCTGAATGGCAAAGATGTCCTCCATGTCGCGGTCGTATTTCTCCGACCAGAGATGGTAGCCATCGGCGATGTTGACCAGCTGAGCTGTAATGCGCACCCTCTTCCCCGCTTTCCGAATGCTACCTTCGAGAATCGTCTCCACGTTCAGTTTCTTGCCGATCTCGCGGATGTCAGCCTGCTTGCCCTTGAAGGCGAAAGCTGAAGTCCGAGCAACGACATGTAAACCGGCCACATGCGTCAGAGCATTTATGATCTCCTCTGACATGCCATCACAGAAATACTCCTGTTCTTCGTCCGCACTCAGATTGACGAACGGCAACACGGCGACAGAGGGCTGGCGTTGGTTTTTGGAAAGACGTCCCTCCGAAATCTCAGATACAAGTCCTTTTTTAAGCGATTTCAAATCAACCAGAAAAGCCCGTGCGCTTTCGTACCGCTCTTCTGGGATCTTGGCCAGAGCCAAATTGACAATGCGCTCCACTTCCATCGGAACACCAGTTCGCAAATCCGTCATTGCCCCCGGCTCTTTATTCAGGATCGAGTACATCATCGCCGGTTCATAGTCGCCCCTGAATGGCGTTTCGCCGGTGATCATTTCGTACAGCACCACCCCCAAGGCCCAGATATCCGATCGCTGGTCGACCTCCCCGCCCTTGAGCTGCTCCGGCGACATGTAGGTGACTGTCCCCGGTATCGTCCCTGTCCTCGTCAGCTTCGTCCGGCCGCTGAGCTTGGCAAGTCCGAAGTCGACGATTATCGCTAGCCCATCGCTCGTCACGAGGATGTTGCCCGGCTTGATGTCCCGGTGGACGATCCCCATCTCGTGAGCTTTGGAGAGGCCTGACGCCACCTGGCTCGCAACCGACACCGCCTCCTCTACCTTCATGGGGCCCCGCTCGATCTTGGCTTGGAGTGTCTCTCCTTCGTAGCAGGGCATCACGATAAACACCCGGCCGTCGGACGTTTCATCGATCTCGTGAATCGAACAGATATTCGGGTGTTCGAGGGAAGAAGCCGCCTGCGCCTCCTGGATGAACCGTTTCCTCGCCGTAGCGTCGCTGATCCAGGGGGAAAGGAACTTGAGGGCGACGGCGCGTTTGAGCTTCGTGTCTTCGGATTTGTAGACCACACCCATACCACCCTCGCCGAGCTTTTCAAGGATCTTGTAGTGGGATATGGTCTGACCTATCATTTTACCCTCCAGCAACATAGCAGAGTGGGGGCAAGACAAATGATGCGATTCTCGGGGGTGGTCCCATTATAGCCGAGTGCCAAACACTTGTATAGGATCAACTCCTTGAGCACCCAACAGATGCGGATGTCTCAGGGTTCCGAAGACAGTCGGAGAATTCCGAAGACGGTTACAAACGGAGTTGGCTCCCCGGGAGTAACCCTCTTCCGAATGTTCTGAATTTTTGGGAGAGTTTCAAGAGAGCTAGATTATGTTAACCGGAGGTTCGTCGAAGGCATAAATGGTCTCCATTGAATACGGTTTTAGCACCGGAAACGAAAACATCATAACATCTTTATTGGAATACAGTTCAGGGACTCTGAAGGGCACACTAAATTCGGTGGACCAATACACTTTCTCTTAATGAAAGATCCCGTATTTCTCTCCCCTGAGCACTTATCGATTTATCAGCCTGGTAATAGCCGTCCCTATAACGAACATCGCCGCCATCACCGCGCACATATAGCCCCAGTGGTAAGGTGAGAGCGCCGTGGTCTTAAAGACGGTGTTCATCACGGGCACATAGACGACCGCTACCTGAAGCAACACAGAAAGAATTAT